>JADFZS010000007.1:15177-76046 GCA_015232405.1 Magnetococcales bacterium
TATTTTTATTATTAGGGGTGCAGGGGGATTATCTCCCTGCTGGGTTTGGGCAACGCCCAAGGTTTTGCCTTTGTTTTTTTAAGTCTTTACATTTAAAAGCGTGGGGGTTTGGGGGCCTGCAAGGCCTCCCAAGGTTTTGCTTTTGACTGTATATTTTTGATTTAAAATCACTATAAATGTAAAACCCTCACCTACCGAATGTTGAACAACTTGGTAGCCTAGCGGATGCAAAACAACAAAAAAGATCCCACCATAGCCACAATTGGCGAATTTGGTCTGATTCAATCCCATTTTGCCCCTCTTTGCAGCAGTAAAAAAGATATAAAAGTTGGTATTGGTGATGATGGTACGGTTCTATCACTAGCACCAGAGCTAGAGCTGGTTGTTAGTACTGACACCTTGGTTGAAAACATCCATTTTAGTAGTAGTGACAATCCATACACACTGGCTAAGAAATCTTTACGGGTTAATCTTTCTGATCTAGCAGCCATGGGGGCAACACCCAGCTGGTATCTACTTAACATAGCAACACCACCTACAACCCCAATAGCCTGGATAAAAGAGTTTGCTTGTGGTTTAAAAGATGATGGCGAACGTTATGCCATTACTCTAACAGGGGGTGACACCACCAGCAGCAAAGGTGGTTTGGTCATAACCATCACTGTAATGGGGCAGGTTGCAAAAAATCGTGCTTTATTACGTTCTGGTGCAGAGCCGGGGGATAGAATATATCTCTCCGGTACCATTGGCGATTCTGCCTTGGGTCTTGCTTATCATTTGGGAAAGTTGCAGATCGACAATCCTGAAGATGCAGCATATCTATTAAACAGGCACATGTTGCCAGAACCCAGGGTTGATTTGGGTTTGCAGCTTGTTGAAGCTGGTATTGGATGTGGGGCTATCGATATATCCGATGGTTTGCGGGCTGATTTGCAACATATTTGCACAGCTTCTAAGGTTGGGGCGGAGGTTGATTTTGAAAAAATTCCTCTATCTGCTGCGGCTAAACGGCAGATTGAGCATTATGGCGATGAAGTTATAAAGCAAATTATAACGGGTGGTGAGGATTATGAGCTACTTTTTACTTATGGTGGGGATGTTGAGAAGATAGCGACCATTGCCCAACGGGTTGGGGTAGCTGTAACTGATATTGGGGTGATTACTGCGGGGGAGGGGGTTGATATCAACCGGGGTGGGGAGCCTGTTGAGTTGGGTTTTGGGGGGTGGACCCATTTTTAGATATGATTTTTATTATTATGGGTCCAGGGAGATTATCTCCCTGGTGGGTTTGGGCAAAGCCCAAGGTTTTGCCTTTGTTTATGCTTTTACATTTAAAAGCGTGGGGGTTTGGGGGCCTGCAAGGCCTCCCAAGGTTTTGCTTTTGGCTTTATATTTTTGACTTGAAATAACTATAGTTAATCAAACATAAAAAACCCGGCTTTTTGGGTTTTTTATGTTTAAGGAACGTCCTTTACCAAATATGGGGCGGAAAAATACAAAAAATTCAAAACCTTGGGCTTCGCCCAAACCCACCAGGGCGATAATCGCCCTGGACCCGTAATAGTACAGGCTTTTTCTTTACTACTTCTCAAACGGCGTTTTACTCATACTCTCAGCCAGCCCAATATAAGATGCCGGGGTCAGTTTTGTCAGCTGCTCCTTACTAGCATCAGGTATATCCAAACCCTTGATAAACTCCGCAATACCCTCCTGGGTTATAGCATTGCCACGGGTTAGCTCTTTAAGCTTTTCATAAGGCTTTTCAATGCCATATCGACGCATAACCGTCTGAATCGGCTCTGCTAAAACCTCCCAGTTGGCGTTGAGGTCCTCCATGAGACGAGTCGGATTTGCCTGTAATTTGCCGATGCCTTTCAAAGCTGACTTATACGCCAAAAGAGAATAACCAAAACCAACCCCCATGTTTCTAAGTACCGTAGAGTCGGTTAAATCTCGCTGCATACGGGATATAGGTAGCTTTTCTGCCAAATGGCTCAAAATAGCGTTGCCCAAACCTAAATTACCCTCGGAATTTTCAAAATCTATGGGGTTGACCTTATGGGGCATGGTGGATGAACCAACCTCACCAGCCTTTGTCTTCTGCTTAAAATAACCCAAAGATATATATGTCCATACATCACGGTTAAAATCTATCAATATGGTGTTAAACCTGCTCAAAGCATGAAACATCTCAGCCATACCATCATGTGGCTCAATCTGGGTGGTCATGGATTGATGGGTCAAACCCAGACTGGTAACAAATTTTTTCGATAAACCAGGCCAGTCCACCTCAGGATAAGCAACAATATGGGCATTAAAATTACCCACAGCACCATTTATCTTGCCGAAAATCGGGGCTTTTGCCATGGCTTTGCGCTGTATATCCAACCTGTGTGCAACGTTTGCCATCTCTTTGCCCATGGTTGTAGGTGAAGCGTTTTGTCCATGGGTTCTGGATAACATAGGCAGTGCAGAATGCTCATCCGCCTTCTGACTAATAGCTGTTATAACCTTGTCTAAAGCTGGCAACATGACATCCTGCCTTGCCTCTTTTAACATCAAACCGTGGGATAAATTGTTGATATCCTCCGATGTACAGGCAAAATGGATAAACTCACCAACACCAGCAAGGGATGTCCCCTCCAGTCGCTCTTTTAAAAAATATTCAACCGCTTTTACATCATGGTTGGTAACGCTCTCAATCTCCTTGACCCGTTTGGCATCAGCATTGGAAAACTGGCTGACAATCTTTGCTAATAGCTCATTTTCTCCATCGCTAAATGGTGCTACCTCTGGTATTCCCGGCTCGTTGGCTAAAGCTTGCAACCACTCCACCTCCACCTGTACGCGAAAGCGAATAAGACCATATTCTGAAAAAATAGTCCCAAGATCAGCAACTTTTGCTTGATAACGCCCATCTAATGGGCAAAGTGCAGTCAGTGTATCGACGGTCATGGTTAGTTTTCCTAAATTTTACGAGTAAAAAGAACCAATGGTACATTGGATGGCGATAAGCTTAAAGAGTTTGTATATTTACAGTTTTGCCAATTGTTTGTAAAAGTTAGTGTAACTAGCAGGATTATATAATATTTTTAGCTTGGTGGTTGTTAATTTGTTGTTGATAAGAATTTCACCATATATACTGGCTGAATAGCGTGGCATATTGTTTTTAAGGTTTAGAAAATTAGTTAAATATTGGGCTATTGTAGGTTTATAATAAAGATAAATTTATGCAGAAAGACTCATCAGACACACTACGCACCCTGGTCATCGGTTTTACCCTGATTCTACTCTTGGTGGCTCTTTTATCCATAAGTGCCATTTTGCAGAGCAACTCCCTGGCTGAGTTGACAACCAAGATGTATCGCCATCCCTTTACAGTGAGTAACACTGTTCAAAAGGTTGATACAGATATTATTGCCATGCACCGCCATATGAAAGATGTGGCCCTGGCACGTAACAACAGTGAGCTAGAAGAGGCAATTGCCCATGTAAACCAGCATGAGCAAGAGGTGATTGAGCGTTTTAATATCGTCCGTGAAAGATATCTGGGAGAAAAAACCACAATTGATGCGGCCCAAACCGCGTTTATGGATTGGCGAGAGATCCGCTCAGAAGTTATCGCCCTGCGCAGAGCAGGAAAACACGAAGAGGCAGCAGCTATCACCAAGGGTAAAGGAGCTGATCATGTTCATCTTTTAACCAAACGAATGGATGCCTTAATAAAATTTGCCCACAACAAAGCCGAAGAGTTTTTAAATCATAGCAAAGCAGAGCACAGAAACAGCCGTTTAACACTATATGCCATGATGTTTCTAGGCATAGTATCAGGTATTTGGATAGCCTGGTTTACCATCAGCCGTATTCGTATGGCACAACTAAAACAGCTTGTTAGTGAAGAACGTATCCGCACCATAGTTGAAAATGCCAACGATGGTATAATCGCTATAAACCAACTGGGTCTTGTTGAGCTATTCAGCCCAACTGCCGAGAAAATGTTTGGCTATAAAGCCAGTGAGATAATAGGACAAAGTGTTAATATCCTTATGCCAGAGGATATCCGCCCCCACCACGACGGCTATATCAAAAACTATGTAAAAGATGGCAAGGGAGTAAGGGCTGGACATAGCCTTGAGAGTCTCGGTGTGCGAAAGGATGGCTCTACATTTCCCATGGAGATATCCGTTGGTGGAGCCAAATTAAAAGATCAACACATTATCACAGGGATAATAAGAGATATCACCAACCGCAGAAAGACCGAAAATAGACTGTTGCTGGCAAAAAAAGTTATTGAAAATGCAAGTGAGGCTATTCTTGTTACCGATTCAAAGGCCACCATCACCGATGTTAACCCTGCCTATGAGAAAATATCTGGCTATAGGCGAAATGAGGTGATAGGCAAACAGCCAAATATCACAAAATCGGGTCGTCACTCCCCTGACTTTTATCAGAAAATGTGGAGTGAAATTACAAAAAATGGTAGCTGGTGCGGTGAAATATGGGACCGAAGAAAAAGTGGTGAGGTATACCCAAAATGGCTAAGTATCTCTGCCATAAAAAATAGTGTTGGCGATGTGGAAAACTATGTTGGCCTTTTTATGGATATAAGCCAACAAAAACTGACAGAAGAAAAACTGGAAAAACTGGCCTTTTATGACCCATTGACCCAACTACCCAACCGGGCACTCTTTAGAGACCGCCTTAACCTGGAAATTCAAAAAAATCGACGTAACGGTAGCCAATCTGCCCTGTTTTTTATCGATCTGGACCATTTTAAACATGTAAACGACACTTTGGGCCACGACTACGGCGACAAACTTTTAGTGCAGGTGGCCCAACGCATAGGGTTGTGTCTACGAGAGAGCGACACGGTTTGTCGGCTGGGTGGTGATGAATTTACCGTAATTCTCGCTGGCCTACATAGAGTTGAAGATGCCGGGCATATCGCCGATAGCATCCTCGACCAACTCCACAATGCTTTTGATCTTGACGGTTCAGAGGCTTTTATCGGCGGCAGTATCGGCATTGCTATATGTCCAGAAAACGGTAACGATTTTGAAACCCTGACCAAAAATGCCGATATTGCGATGTATCGCGCCAAAGAGGCCGGGCGAGGTAACTATAAATTTTTCACCCAGGATATGGACGAAAAAAATGCCCTGCGTCTCTCTTTAGAGAGCGATCTACGCAAAGCGGTAAACAACCAAGATTTTACCGTCTACTACCAGCCAAAAATAGATGTAAAAACTGGTAAAATATACGGTATGGAGGCTCTGGTCAGGTGGATTCACAATGAAAAAGGGATCATATCACCAGGGGATTTCATCCCCCTGGCAGAAGAGACCGGGCTGATAATCCCCCTTGGTGAGTGGGTTTTGCAAGAGAGCTGTACCCAGGTAAAAAAATGGTGGGATGCCGGGTTGCCACAACTACGGGTGGCGGTCAACCTCTCCGGGTTACAGTTCCAAGCCCCAAATATAGTAGAAAAAATCCAAACCACCCTCACCCGAACCGGGTTGGACCCCAAAGGGTTGGAACTGGAAATAACCGAAAGCATAGCCATGGATGGAGTAGATAGCGCAATTGATAAGGTGGCTAAACTGCGAGATTTGGGTGTACAGATATCCATCGACGATTTTGGTACTGGCTACTCTTCCCTAAGCCACCTAAAAAAATTCCCCCTAAACGCCTTAAAGATTGACCAATCTTTCGTAAGAGATCTAACAATAAACTCCGACGATGCCGCCATTGTCGCCTCCATACTCTCCATGGCAAAATCCATGAACTTGAGGGTGGTGGCAGAGGGAGTGGAAAATATCGAGCAGCTAAACTTTCTAAAAGACAAAGATTGCCAAGAGGTACAAGGCTTCTATTTCAGCAAACCCATACCGGCAATTGAGTTTGAAAAGCTTTTGAAAAAATAATAAATAATGGAGATTCTCAATGCAAAGATCACTTCTTGTTCTCTTCCCACTGCTGTTCTTGTGGGGGTGTGTATCTACCACAAATATCAATAAGGATAACGGGGGTAATAACCAGCTGCAAAATTTGGCCTGTGGAGAAGCCAAGAAGGGTGGTGGAGAGTCACCTTGGCATATTGCAAATTTATATGACTGCCAGAAGAACAGGCTCTATATTCCCTATCAACTGTGGACAGGAGCTAAGTGGAATGGCAACAAAGATAGCAGTTGTATGCATGATGCAGACTCCACATTTTGGGTGAACAACAGTAGCGGAACAACAATAAAAGGCCCCAAAGAATGGAAAAACCCCGAGACTGGTGAGAACCTTTCTGTTTGGGTAAGAGCTAAAATTGATGGATCAAAAGAGCAATATTTTACCTGTCACAAAAAAGGTATCGGTAGGGTATATGACAGTAGAAAATCAAGCAATTATGAGACAGGCAGGTGCAAGTTTCCCGCAGGTTACGGTTGGAAGGTCGGTAAAAGAAGAGGCTGCGACTCTACCGCCATCGATATAACCAACCTGGAATTTGACGAAAACCACAATCTACTAGCCATAAATTTCAACTATTGGGTAATCGGCTACTCCGGCTCATACGTCCTCGACCATAAATACCGCTATGTTCCAAATATTGGTATGACCAACGCTTGGAAGCAGTAGAAGCTTATTAATGGGGGGGTGGTTATTAACCAACCCTCCTATTATGGGCATTTTTAAAAAAGGTTGATAACTAAATGCCATCTCAAGAAAGTTAAAACACAAGCTAAACATTCCTGATACATATCCCACCAAAGTTCTGTTATCTGTACTACCTCCAAGGATACAATATGAACCATTACAAAAATACCAGGGTCTGTTTCCACAACCCATTTATGTAGTCTTATAGATCCATTTATATCACTTAAGAATAAAGAGATGAAATTTTACTCAGGCAAGGCAAACTCCTACTGTTATTATGCAAGATAAAAGTTAGCCCGACTTAACCGATTCGGAGCGTAAAAATTTTTATTTTAGGCAATTTGACTCATTCTCCCCAGTATTTATGCGGATCTAATTTTCAAATTAGCAAATTCCCTTTGTAGTGCCGACCTACCCATTTGACCTACGTATACAATACCCTGAAAATGTAGGCCATGTTCTTACGATCTAAAACTCGACGTAAAGACGGCAAGGTCCATCGCCACTGGAGTATTGTGGAGAATCGGCGCATTAAAGGAAGCTGTGTCGTCCAGCGACATGTTCTTTATCTTGGTGAAATCAACGATAGTCAACAGGCCGCTTGGTGCAAGACCATAGAAGTATTCCAAGAAGGGAAGAATAACAAGCCCAAGCAATTGGCTCTATTCCCGAAGGATCGGGCGGCCCCCGTGGTAGACAGTGAGGTGGTTCAGATTCGTCTGAATGAACTAACAGTACATCAACCCCGGCAGTGGGGTGCATGCTGGTTATGGAGTCCGTATACGCTTGGTCCAAGGTAGTTGGGAAAGTGGTGAAGCTAAAAAACTTGCCAAACTAATTAAACAAACTGAACAGGAGTTAGAATCTGGATTTTATGAAATATTTAGATTGCTAGACAGAAACACTATCCCCCAAATTCAACAAGAGCAGTTTCTTTTAGCTTTGCGAGAAAAGCTATCATGTGATGATTGGCAGACTGAGGCTAGAGTGATTGAGAAATTGCAAAATTTACTAAACCGTAGTAAAGCAGAACTGCTAAACCATAAAAACCACAAAGCACTTATGTTTCCTTCTGCATTGCAAGAGCTAGCAGCTTTGCGTGGTATAGCTAATTGAGTTTTGATTTGATTTATTCCGGTGTGAGATTTAAGTAGATGAAACTACCTAAACTGTTTATAAAAATCACCTCTAGAACCGACAAAATTAAAGAAAATTATCTCTTCTTTCAAATCAATGGTCACACCAATACGATATTTTCCAATACGAATACGTCCCTGATTGGGGCGGTTGGTTAGGTATTGAAAGTTTGGTAACTCGTTTGGGTTGCAGGGGTTGTTTTGCAACTCCTCTAGAAAATCGGCAATTTGATTTTGTGTTTGAGGGTGAAGGCCACGGAAGGACTTTTGAAAAGAGCGTTCAAATTCAAGTCTCCACATAGTGCTATTTTTTAGACTTGCCACGACCAATTGAGGTTAAAAACTCCTCTCCACTCAACCGCTCTTCGGGTTTATCATGTTTATGGCTGTAGTCAATGGCAGCTGCTATCTCTTCATCGGCTGCTATCTCTTCCATGGCTGCTCTAAGCACCTCTTCTGATGCGTTTTGAAAAAATTTAGCAATTTCTGGGTCTGAAATTTCCCGTGTTACTTGCATTACAGCTTGCTCCTTTTTTAATAAGCTTGGAGATTATCTAAGATATAGATTAGCAGATTGTACATTAAAAAACATTCTCTCTTTTGTTGTTGCTGATAAAATTTCAATAAAATCATAATTTAACATATGGCAAAACGTAATAATATAGATAAAAAAACCATTAAAACCGTTAACAAAAAAATATGCTCTATCGGGGGTGTTATTGAGGGTTGTAATCGGCTATACTGAGATGTTCGTTAATTGGGTGGAAGTTTCCCCTGAAACAAAACTGGGATTGTAGCAACAATCTCTTAGTAACCAACTAAAAAGAAGAGCAATTTAGTTTATGAGTGATGACTCCGTAGTTATTCCCAAAGATCCTCCCGTCAACATTGAAGATGAAATGCGCACCTCCTACCTGGATTATGCCATGAGCGTAATCGTTGGGCGTGCCTTGCCAGATGTGCGGGATGGTTTAAAACCTGTTCATCGTCGTGTTCTGTTTGCCATGCGTGAGCTTGGTAACGATTGGAACCGGGCATATAAAAAATCGGCCCGTGTGGTTGGTGATGTTATTGGTAAATATCACCCCCATGGCGATGTTGCCGTTTATGACACCATTGTTAGGATGGCCCAGGACTTCTCCATGCGCCATCTGTTAATCGACGGTCAGGGCAACTTTGGCTCGGTGGATGGCGACTCGGCAGCTGCCATGCGTTATACCGAGGTTCGTATGACCCGTCTGGCTGGTGATCTACTGGCTGATCTCGAAAAAGAGACTGTTGATTTTATCCCCAACTATGATGGCTCCATGTCTGAGCCTAAGGTGTTGCCAGCCAAATTTCCCAACCTGCTGGTTAACGGCTCCTCTGGTATCGCGGTGGGTATGGCTACCAATATTCCACCCCACAATCTGGGTGAGGTTATTGATGCCACCTGTGCAGTAATTGAAAACCCGGATATCGACACCCAGGGTTTGATGGAGTATATAGCCGGACCTGATTTTCCCACTGGTGGTATTATCCACGGTCGGGGTGGTATTCAAAGTGCATTTGAGACCGGACGTGGCTCGGTGGTGGTCCGGGCAAAAACTGAAATTGAGACCAAAAAATCGGGTCAAGAGGCGATTATCATCCATGAGCTGCCATATCAGGTCAATAAGGCCAAGTTGGTGGAGCGTATTGCGGAGCTGGTAAGAGAGAAGCGGATTACCGGGCTTTCTGATCTGCGTGATGAGTCTGATCGTCAGGGTATGCGAGTGGTTATTGAGTTAAAGCGCGATGCCAACGCCGATGTGCTGTTAAACTTGCTGTTTAAACATACCGCTATGCAGTCCAGCTTTGGTGTAAACACACTGGCTTTGGTGGCTGGTACTCCTGAAACTCTACCTTTAAAAAGAATTTTAGAGGAGTTTATCAAACATCGCCGGGAGGTTGTCACCCGGAGGACTCTGTTTGAGTTGAAAAAAGCTCAGGCCCGTGGTCATATTTTGGAGGGTCTCTCAGTTGCTCTTGCCAATATCGACAAGATTATCAAAATTATTAGAGAGGCTCCAAACCCAGCAATAGCCAAGGCCAATCTGATTGCAGAGAAGTGGGATCGTGGTCCGGTTGAAGCTATGCTTGTCAGGGCTATGGAGGAGGGCGATGTCGCCTCACCACAGTTTGTTGAGGGTGGCTATCTACTCACAGAGATTCAGGCTCAAGCTATTTTGGATATGCGTCTCCACCGTTTGACAGGGCTGGAGCAGGATAAGATTCATGGTGAGTTTGAAGAGATATTGGTTGAAATCGCCCGTTTAAAGAAGATCCTCGCCTCTGATACGGTGTTGATGGATGTGATTAAAAACGAGCTTTATTTAATCAAAGAGATGTTTGCCGATGAACGCCGTACCCAGATTGTTGGTAGTTTGGGTGACTTCTCCATGGCTGACCTTATTCCTGAAGAGGAGATGGTGGTTACAGTTAGCCATGCAGGATATATCAAACGGCAGCCGAGTATTGAATATAGAACCCAACGTCGGGGTGGCAGGGGTAAAAGTGCAACGGGAATGCGAGAGGAGGATTTTATCGCGCAACTTTTTGTCGCCTCAACTCACGACACCATCCTCTGTTTTACCGATCAGGGCCGGGTGTTTAAGTTAAAAGTGTATGATCTACCTGCCGCTGGTAGGGCCGCAAGGGGCCGACCCATTGTCAACCTGCTTTCATTGGTTGAGGGTGAGAAGGTACGGCAGATTCTCCCAGCACCGTTTACCAGGAATGAATGGGACGAGTGGGAGCTTCTGTTTGCCACTAGCCACGGCTTGATCAAAAAGACCCTTCTTTCTGCCTATGTAAATATCAGGGTCTCTGGTATTAGAGCGGTAGATCTTGTGGATGGTGATGACCTCATTGGGGTTGCTCTATTGCCAGTTCTGCCGGAAGAGAAAGAGCAGGCCAAGGCTGGTGAAGAGATTGAGGGTGAAACTGTTGACGAAGAGATAGTTGCGGAATCGGCAGAAGATGAAGATGAGTTGGAAGATAAGCCCAAAGCACCGGGGCGGATTATGCTCTACTCTCGCAGTGGTAAGGCGGTGAGGTTTAGAACCAGTCAGGTGCGGAGTATGGGCAGGGTTGCCCGTGGTGTCCGTGGTATGCGTTTGAAGGGTGATGATAGGGTTATTGCTCTCAACGTTCTGCTGCCGGGTTCTGGTTGTCAGGTATTGACCGTAACTGAAAACGGTTTTGGCAAGCGTACTGAGGAGTCACAATTCCCCACCAAAGGCCGGGGAACCCAAGGTGTTATCGGCATTCAAACCAGCGAGCGCAACGGCAAGGTTGTGGCAACATTAACTGTATGGCCGGGTGATCAGGTGATGTTGATTTCCGACCAGGGTACAGTTTTGCGTACCGGTATGGATAGCATTCGTTTGACAGGTCGTAACGCACAGGGTGTTAAGGTGTTGAATGTGGGTAAAGGGGAGCGTGTTGCCTCGGTTGCCCGTTTGGCAGAATCAGAGGAGATGGAAGAGATTAGTGATGTCCTAAAAGCTGATGATGATGGGCTGGAGGGTGATATCGATGGTGATGATACTGGATTGGATGAGCAGGGAGATGACTCCACTGAGACGGAGGAGTAGGCCATGCTTGATATTAAATTAATTCGTTCTAATCCTGAGATTGTACAAAAAGGGCTTGAGAGCAGAAGCGGTGAGTATGATCTTACCAGTTTTCACGCTCTAGAGGAGAAAAAACGGGCTGTTCAGGGTGAGGTGGAGCAGCTGCAAGCTCGTCGTAACGAGATTTCCAAAGAGATTGGCAAACGCAAAGGGGCAGGGGAGGATGCAGCCGATCTTTTTGCCGAGATGAAGGAGTTGGGTCCAAAGCTCAAGGTTTTAGAGGCTGAGTTTAAAAATCAGGAGCAAGCTGTCGAAGGGGTGTTAGCAGGTCTGCCCAATCTTCCTGGTGATGATGTTCCGGTAGGTCCAGACGAGAGTGGCAATGTAGAACTGCGACGTTGGCCGAACCAAGGGGAGCCAGAACCACTCTCTTTTACTCCTAAAAACCATTGGGAGATAGGTGAAGATCTCAATATTCTAGACTTTGATGCCGGAGCATCTATAGCTGGGGCGCGGTTTACGGTGTTGCGCGGTGCTGGGGCAAGGCTCTCTCGTGCATTGATAAACTTTATGTTGGATCTTCATACTGGAGAGCACGGCTATACAGAGGTTATGCCTCCACTGTTAGCCAACCAAAAAACTCTCTACGGCACAGGACAGCTACCAAAATTTGAAGAGGATCTATTCGCTGCCAAGGATGATCCTCTCTATATGATACCCACAGCAGAGGTTCCTCTGACCAATCTGGCTGCGGGTCAGATTTTAGCAGAAGATGAGCTTCCCATGAAGATGACCGCCTGGACCAGCTGTTTTCGCCGTGAGGCAGGTGCAGCAGGTAAGGACACCAGAGGTTTGATACGCCAGCATCAGTTTGACAAGGTGGAGCTGGTCTGGATCACAAAACCGGAAGATAGCAATGATGCGTTGGAGCAGCTAACAGCCAACGCCGAGGAGGTATTAAAACGGTTGCAACTACCTTATAGAGCTGTATCTCTATGCAGTGGTGATTTGGGTTTTGCCGCAGTAAAAACCTATGACCTAGAGGTCTGGCTACCGGGTCAAAACTGTTATCGTGAGATCTCCTCATGTTCCAACACAGAGGCGTTTCAGGCCAGACGCATGAAAGCCCGTTTTCGCAGAACAGGAGCAAAAAAACCGGAGATGGTCCACACCTTAAACGGTTCAGGATTAGCAGTGGGCCGGACGTTGGTAGCCATTTTAGAAAACTATCAACAAGCCGATGGTAGTGTAGCCATACCAGAGGCGTTACAGCCATATATGGGTGGTCTGAAAGTGATTGAAAAAGCCTGATAGCTTTTAAAAAATATTCCAAAAAAAGCAAGTTAATGCAAAAGAGCCTAAAATCCTAACCTTTTAGGGTTTTAGGCTCTTGAAAACACCTTTACAAATAAAGGCATGATCATAAAAAAACCGTTCAAACCAAGATCCGCCCACAAAATAGCATTAAATCAAGATTATTTCCCCCAAACATCTCTAAATAAATCAACCATATACACCAATAAACCAGGTTTTTTTAAAAAAAGTGCGTATAGCCCCTGTTATCCTCCGTCCATTTAGGGTAGATTATGCGGCGGATGGGTGGCCGAGTGGTCGAAGGCAGCGGTCTTGAAAACCGCCGAACGGCAACGTTCCGTGGGTTCGAATCCCACCCCATCCGCCAGTTTTCTATTCGCTGGCCTTCGAAAAAGCATAAAAAACCCCTTTAAAATCAGTATATAGGCTCAAGCAACAGTTCGCCACTATTCGCTTGCTTTCGCCTTTATTTGCGTGTAGTGTGTGGGTCAATGTGTGGGTTAGTTTTGACCTTCTATTTTGGTGGGAGTGGATTATGGGCAAGCTGACAAAGGCGATTGTTGAGCGTCGAAACAAAAAAGGGCTTCTGAGTGATGGTGATGGGCTTTATCTCCAAATCACTGCGACTGGCTGTAAATCGTGGATCTTCCGTTTCCGGGACAAGAGCCAGCATCGTTATCATGGATTGGGACCAATCCATACTCTTTCTCTGGCGGAAGCTCGAGAAGCAGCCAGAGAGTGTAGAAAACTTCGCTTGGAAGGTCTTGATCCCATAGAAGAGAAAAAGCGGCGTCAGTCAGAAGCCAAGCTTAAGGCAGCCAAGACAATCTCTTTCTCCCAATGCGCTGAAGCCTATATCGAGTCCCATCGTTCCGGTTGGAAAAACGCCAAGCACGCCAAGCAATGGGGAGCAACACTTTCAACTTATGTGTACCCTGTTTTCGGAGAGTTGCCAGTAGCTGAGGTAAATGTCGGCTTGATTATGAGGGCTATAGAGCCGATTTGGACCAGCAAACCAGAAACTGCTGGCAGGGTAAGAGGACGTATCGAAGCAGTTCTGGACTGGGCCAAAGTGAGAGGATACCGGACTGGAGAAAACCCAGCACAGTGGAAAGGCAATCTATCTCATCTACTCCCAGCCAGAAGTAAGATAAGCAAAGTAAACCACCATGCCGCTCTACCTCATGCCGAGATGGCAATTTTCTGGAAATCACTGTCCCAACAAAAAGGAACAGCAGCGCAAGCCCTACGCTTTGCCATACTGACAGCAACTCGTACCAGTGAAACTCTGGAGGCGACCTGGGAAGAGTTAGACATGGAAAAATGTGTCTGGACAATTCCAGCAGAAAGAATGAAAGGCGGCAAAGAACATAGAGTACCTTTGTCGCCAGCAACCATAGCTATTCTAAAGGATATGGAAAGACAAAAAACTGGAGATTACATATTCCCCGGCATGAAATCAGGACGACCACTCTCCAATATGACCCTATTAGCAGTACTAAAACGAATGAAACGCCCTGACCTAACCACACATGGTTTCCGTTCCACATTCCGTGATTGGGCTGCTGAATGTACTGATACTCCTCGAGAAGTGGCAGAGGCAGCTTTGGCCCATACTCTTAGTGATAATGTGGAAGCGGCTTATCGTCGTTCAGATTTATTTGATAAAAGGCAAAAGTTGATGGAGGAGTGGGCTGATTATTGTAATGTTAAAATATTATGATAATTGGGCTTTATAGAAAAAATACCAGGCACTCACCACATCTAATTTTCTGAATAAATACAAAGTATTTTTGTAAGGACCGTAGGATATTTATACCCAATAATTAATATTTACCCTACATTTTCCCTACCTTAAGTAAGTTTTCGATCCAATATCCAATTTTATTTAAGTGTATCAGTCTTTTCTTAAGACTTTTTTATAAATACTCTTGATTTATGATGTTATAGTTCACATATAGAATACGTAAAGAAGGTATTGTTAAAAACACAAATTATTGGAGTTGTAAATGTCAGAGAGTTCAAGTCACAAAAGAGCAAAGAGAGCTGCGGCAGGAAAATCTGGTAAAACAGAAGTACCCTTGAGCGGTGGGCGACGTCTTGATGCTGCTACCAAGCGCCGTGCTACAGAAGTTGAGCGTAGTGGTTCCTCAGATGGTTTAGAAAAAGCTGCTAAAAGATTGAAAGACAGTAAAAAGCCTCAAAAAATTCTTCAGGTTCCTCAAAACGATATGAAGAAAGCGGCTCAGGCAATGCGGAAAGTCGGTGTAAAAGGATCAGTAAAAAATATTACAGGTACGAAACGCCAGTCAGTATAAATTTTGGATTATTGTAACAGTGATATCTACACAATTTTTTTTGTTTGGTTATGAAATAGAGTTATTTATCTCTCTATGAGATTAGAGATTTCTTCCAGTGTAGGCTTGATCAGAATAATAAATTCAGCATCGAAACTTAGAAAAGTAGGATTGGATTAACCCAATAGTTGGAAAAGCAAGAGTTGTCAGTATTTGTAGGAAATAATGGTTAGATTAATAAACTCTTTTCCTGTGTATTACTTATTAGCAAGCTAGATATCGGAAAGCCACTAAAATGCTTTTAACACTCTGCTAAAGTGTTGACCTGATATGTAAATAAGCATGTTTTTTTTAAAGAGCTAAATTTAAGACTTTTGTAGAATGCCTTAAACAGCCTTGCTATTTGGAAGCTGTTTGATTTGCTGCTCTTAGATTGATAGTTAATAAAAGAGCCTCACTATAATGTACAAACTTCAAAATGATCTGGGATTAATAAGTTACCAATGTCATGGAAATTTACAATAAATGGTGTGTTAGAGCGCTTTAATAAAGCGGTCTCAGTAAAGAATGCAAAATTCTGGCAGTTAGTCTATAGATCTCAACATCAACTAAAGCTGTGGAAGCTTCAATATGGAGATATCTACTTTTATATCACACTGGTAGTTTTGATGTGTGGGAGCTTCTATTTATCCTCGACTCTTCAACAAGTACTTTTAATTTATTTCCCGAACAATGATAAAATAGAACTGTTGCGCACATTGATGCTAAATGTGGGAAGTGCGCTTATTGGGGCTTCTGTGATTGTTACCTCACTTGTGCTGTTTGCTATGCAGACAAACATCGATAGAATGCCATATGGCTTATTTCGCCGTCTGAGTGAGGATAGACAGCTGCTAGGAGCTTTCATGGTTGCACTCCTTCTAGCAATTGGCATTACCATAATATCAATATTTGTAGATAAAACTCTGCTGTCACTATCCGTACTTACAGCATGTTGGGCCGTTACTTTAATATTTATCTCTTTTATTTATGCCTACAGGAGGGCGCTGGTTCTTGTAAATCCAATACAACAACTGAATATCCTCATTCAAGATACACGTAAGGAATTTATTATTTGGAGCACACGGGCTCGGCGTGCTAGACCGCTTCTTGAGCAACAGGAAAGCATGAGCACTACTTCGTCAGCATCAAATTCCACTCATGATATGGCCCTTACAACTTTTTTTCAAATCAACAAGCATTGGACCAATGGTGCAAAACAAGATTTACAGCGGGTGATATCTTTTGCTCAGCGCTATGCTGAGAATGGAGATTATGATGTATCTCGTGAGGCACTAAATGCTGTGATTATTATGAATTCTGCCTACATTGACTCCAAAGGGAAAACGTTTTTCTCCAGTACTCCATTTGTTGAAAACCCTCTTTCCAATGATGAATTCATAAATATCACTTTAGAGCACCTTAGACAAGTCATGCAGAGTGGTATTGCCCGTAAAGATGAGCAAAAAATTGATCAGACGCTACGATCATTTGCTGCATTGATTAAAGTATATTTAGGGATTGATTACTCCAATCCACATGCTTCAAAAAGCCATGCACAGCTGGCTGCAAGCTATCTCGCAAGCTCAGTGCAAGATATCATTCCATATGGCAAGCCGGATGTTTTGATGACTGGACAACGGCTTATGGGAACTTCTGCCCAACAAATTATCTACCATGGAGACCTGACAGACATAACTTTACTCACGGAAAAAATTGCACTAATAGCTTGTACTGGTTGTGCAAAAGAAGAGCTAAGGCCTGTAATGATGGAAGGTATGTCCCAGCTTGCAGACCTTACCTTTGACCTCCTTCGCTTAAAGACTCGAGATATTAGCTTCACGATAAAGGAAGTAGGTAAAAGTGTCGCTTTGGTTGCGAGCCTATACCTTAAAATGCCTGACGCTCCATTATCAAGCCATAGCACATACCTTGGCCCATATTACTCGTCAACTAGCATGCAGAGTTTAATTGCAAGACTAATTCAATTGGTCAATGCACTCCTGCAAGCAAAATCGGATGATAAAAATGCACAGGTGATAATTCGGAATATAGAGTGTTGGGTTGATGGTCTATACAGACAGGAAAAAGAATTGCTTCTTGAAGCTGTAAAAGCAAAATCCCATTTTGCCTTTGACATGATGCACTGGATCACAGGTTTGACGGATATCCTCTTAGCGACCTCAAAGGCGCCAGCATGTGGTCAACATTTTCAAGACAAACTTCAGAAGCATGCCAGCAATCTTATAATGACTTTCAGCTGGATTCCTGATAACAAGGACACAGTTAACTTTTTAGAAAACTATCAGATGACCGAAACCTTATTTGAAGCTGCTATCAATGCTAATAATCGTGGTTGCAATAAAATTTCTAAGGATGTAGAAAAAATCCTACTATCTTGGGCGTTCAAAGCTGGTAAGTATCAAACAGGGTGGAATGTGCTTAAAATAGGACTTTGCGGTCTTGCAGCAATTGCTGTTAATGGTGGTGATGAAGAGATCGCACAACTCAAGTCCGGTATCAAATCAAATTTGACCAGAAAATTGATACCGGACCATGATATCCTCCATCAAACTGCCAAAAAAATCTTAGAACGTGCTGCAAACTTGAATAGGCAAGGGTATAGGTCATCACATATTGATAGGATAATTTCTCAGTCTGATCATAAAAAACTGCGGCCTTTCCTGGAAGAAATTGCTTACGAAATATCTCCAAGCCCAACCAATAACTAAAAATTACAAGTAGGCGGTACTTGGTCTGACAAGTTTACTCTTTTCATCGCAAAACCAACCAAATATGATTTTCATAGAAGCCAGACAGCATCATCCCCAAACCAACAACCAAAATTACCCAACGAAATATCCTCCGATGCTTAGCCTCACGAACCATCTCAGCAGTCACAGCCTGACTCGCAGCATCCTTTTGTCGCTGGCTCACTGAGCCATTCACAGCTAGTGCAGCCAACTGGGAGACTAGATTTTTACTGGAGGAGGAAAAAAGAGATTTGAGCATTTGATAAATTTGATGTGTGAGGTAATATTAGGCAATAAATATTTTTATATCAATATGATAAGAAAACTTTTTTGCATATAAAAATTGCTCAAACACAAGCCGAAATAACCTTTAAAATACACAATGATTTTTTCTTCTGCTAAAATTGGAAAATAATCTTTACTATGCCCCACCACAAAACCGCATCCCATCCAAACCCTCTTGTATATCAACTAGCTACTCTTGGTCTTACTCAACAGGAATCCGTTATTCTAATTGCCCTCCTCAAACTTGGCCGTGAAGCACGCACTGGTGAAATTGCCCAAGTTGCTCAGTCTGGGCAATCTGCTACTCACAGGATTTTATCCTCTCTGCATAAAAAGGGCTTGGTATCCAAGGTGTCAAAAGGTACTGGTAAGGGAGGGTGGGATTATTTCTTTGCTGATGATCCTCGCCAGACTCTACCCCACTTGGTTGATCGTGAGGCAGAAACCTTTCAACGTGATTTAGAGCAAAAGCGGGCTATAGCAGAACCTTTAGCAGGATTGCTCAACCAAATGGAACGGCAGGAGGTGGCTGTACCGGAGGTGAGATTTTTTGAAGGAATCGACGGGCTTATCCGCATATATGATGATATTGCCAATAACGCTAAGAGCGAGGTTTTCAGCTATCTTTATGATGTGTACGATAAGGAGCAGAAAGAGTGGGACCGATTTCAGAGCTATTTTAAGCTAAATTTTGAACCCAAGGTGACTATGCGGGGGTTAAAATTCAGGACAATTTTTCCACCGTCCAATATCAGCAAAGATTCCTTTAGCCAAATCTCAAATCGACCAGGATACGAAGCACGCATCCTCTCAGGGGAGAAGAAAGCTGTAGCCTCTTTTATTGCAACCTATGATGAAAAAACAATTTTATTTTCTTTTGAGGGACGTAAAGCAGGTCTAATTATTAAAGATGAGACTATTGCTAAAACTCATCGATGGTTGCTTGAGGAAAAATGGAAAAAGGCTGTGCCAAGTGGTGAGAATACACAAGCGGGTTGAAAATACCGATTCTTTCAAGATAAGAAACAGGTTGTGTGCTGTTATACAACAGCTTTGCTGATTTGCTCCATTCTGTGAGGTGGCGGATCTGTTGTGTTACTCTGGTAGGAGTAAGTTCAGAAAAAGCCTGTTCAACTCTCCAGACTGCCAAGCTGTTTATGTTGTCATGGTTGATGACAATGAAGGTTGCAGCGAAACGCCTATTGCACTCTGCTAGCATTGCTTCCCTGAGGAGAATGGCGATTTTCTCGCCTCCTATCCAAACTGCTCCCTCACCAAAGCCAATTTTTTCTTCCTGCGCAACCAATAATTCCCTTAATACCATCCAGGCGGCTATTTTACCTTTAACATCTCGCAGACCGATACTAGAACCGTTTTGAATCATCTCTTTTACCCAACTAGCTGGTCTAGGTAATAGATAGCCACCTGATACAGCTAGCTTAACCATCCTTTCTACCCGTGAAATATTTTCAGGAGTGAAGTCCTTTGGTTCGGTGATAATGCTTAAAAGTTGTGACCTCATATCTTCAACCTTCAACCTTCAAAGTTCATTGATACTTCAAGAACAATTTTCACTATAAAATCTGAAGTTTTGGATAAGCTCGACCTATAATTACCACATCTACCATATGGTAGAATGCTAAGCAAGCTGTTTTATTGGATTCTTCTATCCAGGAGGAAATTTGGGATGGAAGATTCACTTTTTGGAAGAAGGCTTAAACAGGCAAGGAAAAGAGTGGGTATTACTCAACGGGGGTTGGGAGTTAAAATGAGCCTGCCTCCCAACAAAGCTTCTGTCTATGTCAATCGATGGGAGTTAGGAACTCGTTCGCCTAGATATGACGATATTCAAAAAATGGCAAAGGTATTAGGTGTTTCCCCAGCTTTTTTCTTTCTAGGGCCAGAAGAAGATGCTTTAGCAGAAATCATTCTTTTGCTTGGCTCAGCGTCAGGCGAAAAGCTGGATGAGATTTTGGACTCCTTGAAAAAAAGTATATAATCACCAAAAGTGAAATGCACATTTCAAATCAATCAAGATCAACTGCGTTTTCAATCACTCCAATTAAATTTAGCAACTAATTAGTAAGCACTCTAATCCGCAATCCCAAACCAAAAAAGTTTACCACAGGGCACACAGGCTTGTCCGTTGCCGTGTATGGGGCCGTCGGCCTGTGCACTTGGGGAAAACTTTTTCTCCACCGGAATCAAGATCGGAACTGAAAAATCCAGTATTTTACCATCTGTACTGTCATCTGAGTTACGACGAGGGCTTTCAGGTGTCGAAATTCTCTACTTTATGGTGGCTGGATAATGGTGAGGGGCTCAAAGGAAACGGAAATCTCTAATAATTTATGGCACGAATCAAGGAAGGTTTACAATCTCTTCTCTTATGGCTTCAATAGCTACTTTGGCTTTAAAGGTTAGGTAGTGATTCTATCTTTTAGCCACTTTTTTTCCTTTCATTTATAATGGCAGAAATTCAAGCTAATACACCTATCCAAAAATGGGTATCACCTCTTCTGGCAACTTTATTGATTAATGAGGTTTATTAATGATATTGCTAGATTGGCGATATCTAATAGGAGATCTGCTACAGGCTTTTGTGCCCACGCAATTAACTGTAGTCCTATCCATGAAATTCCAATTATAATGCCTGCAGCTAGAAACCAGATAGTAGTAAAATAATAAGATGCTGAGTTCAGAGAGAGCGGGTTTGGATTTTTTTTATCAATACTTTTTAGTGTATTCTTGATACTTGTTCTCCACCAACCTGGAGTAACAAAAACAATAGACCCGAAAATCAACACTATAATATGAATGACCGTTGGAGCCAGAGTGCTTAAAAGCATAATAGTTACCCACAGTACATGAAACTCGAAAGGGTGCGAAGACAACTCCCCAAGAAGGTTTGCCAAATCCAATGGACGGGATTGTCCCTGGTTTTCTGCAAAGATGTTTAATGCTTCTATTGATCCTGCAAGAAGAAAGGCGAGAAAGGATAATAAGAATGTGGCAACAACAAAATCAATCAACGTATGCGTTACCATCATTTTTATTCTATGTGTCTTTAGGATCAAATGTCCCATTCCCCTGCTGATACCCCATGAAATCCAATCCAGAATGGCGTTTGTTACAGGTAAAATAAAGAAAAAAAGCAATGCAGAAAGAACCCAGGGTAGAATTAAACTAGCCTCCAGCGGCGCAAAAAATATAATTGCTGCTCCACCCAAGAAAATTGCTGCTATGCTTGCTGCTATAATTCCAGTTGTGCCTATTTTTCCTGCTCTGGATTTCGCTCCCATCGCAGCTCCAGCTCCTACTGCAATTGCCGAAATTACTCCTGCTCCCGCTCCAGCAATTGCTGCAGTAGCGACGACAGGAATTGATGCCACTAAAGGCAATATTATAGCCCCGAAAACCGTAATTGTTACGTTGGCTGCTCTAGCCACTAATACTGTTCCCAGTCCACCAATGCCTCCAATTACAGCTCCAGAACTGGCTATCGGCAATGGTAATGAAGTAGAAGGCCCGCTAACAAACACGGCAGAAACCATCGCCAATGCCCCCATAACTGAATAGAATACAACCAAAACCAATGCTGAGAGTGATCGATTCATCCTGTCAGAAAAGCAATTCAAGTTAATATAGCAATAATTAGAGTCGAATTTTTCGCTATATTTGATTACGTAATCCATAACAATGGCGAGAGTTTTGTAAACAATAACTATTTCTAGGACAAAAAGAAATCGCAGCCACCGATTCCAATCTCCAGGAAGAAACAACGTATTTCCTAGATATCCTTCACCGCTGATAGCCCATGAAAATAAAAATAGACCAGTACTGTAAAAAAAGGAGATTGTGAGGCAAACGCTTAACGCCCTACTAGAAAACAAACCTGATCCAAACCAGTTTGTCGCATATCCAAGGATACGTATTAACTGTCTTCGATACCATGGTTCAAAAGCTGCACTGGATAATTTTTTAATGCACTTTTTTCGTGCCTTATTGTGGGTCAAATCTGATTTATAGTTGTTAAATATAAAGTAAAAAAGTGCCATTGCAGGTATAGCTACTGGAATGAAGTTTTCTTTTATAGTACTAAGCATGCTTCAATAGTTTCCT
Organism: Magnetococcales bacterium; assembly: GCA_015232405.1. GTDB lineage: Bacteria > Pseudomonadota > Magnetococcia > Magnetococcales > JADFYX01. The sequence goes on from JADFZS010000007.1 coordinate 37,362, forward strand.
GCTAAAAATAAGTTCGCTAGGCCTCTGCATCGGCATTGCCAAAGTAGCTCATGTACTTCTACTCTGACCGAAATCGCCTCCGAAATCCATCCTGAAGGACAACCAAGGACGCTATTAACACCTACGGAGACGGTCACTACGCAATATCATCACTGTTGTGTACTTATTTCCGGTAATTCCATGATCTCAGACATACTTCTTTTGAAAATCTTCTCTACACGTTTCCCTCACTTTACGTAGGAGCCAATCTCCATCGCAGTATTCAGTTAAGAATCATTACAAACAGTAGTTCCGTAATTGCCACCTACACCATCTGAAACATCATATACCGGATATCACTGATCACTTTTGCACCGATATTGATCAACTTCTCAAGTATTATCGCAACCGACCGGAACTTTATTTCTTTGGGTAACGCTAGTGTTCCAATGAAATTAGTATGGTTGTATGCCAATGCGAACAGTCTGAGTCGAACCGTATTTTGCTAGAATCCATGAAAGGAGAGGCGAGTCCATTCTAATTAGAGATCCTCCAGTTGTCGAATTAATGCCTTTAAAATTACCAGAATATACCAAAAATTATACATCAATTCTCGGAAAAAGTGGCTTCTATCTGGGAAATCTGAGTGGAACTGTTATGATTCATTGATTATGGAGAAATAAACCTGCTCCAAGTTCATATCAGTAAGCCTAATCAATTAAACTACCGATGATGACCGAGAAAACGAATATCGTAACTATCATCAGAAAAGAACTAAAAAAACTAAAAAGCGGCGATCAGGTCTTGATCTATACGGATAAAGCCACCTTTGATGGGTACAAATTATTCGCCGATCTTTTGGAAGACAAGAAAGTCCTTATCACCTTGAACCAAAAACAGTGGCAGCCTGAGAAAATTATTGAGAAGGTGCAAAATGGTACACAGGAGGATTTGGCCTACGTGCGGATGCTGATCAGAAAAATCAAAAGCTTAGAGCTGAAAATTTACGAATTTGACTACTCCCTCCCGATCAATCGCTGGACATTTATCAGCAGCAATCAAGAGATCGAGCTGAAAGCCAACCTCACCACCGAGGACATGCTAAAGGAATACAAGGCCTCAGAGGTAAGATTCATAAGTAAATCCTACTGATATCTCCCATTTTTGCTTCGACTCGGTTTTATTTAAGCTTGGCGACAGGTATGTATACAGCCCGGCAGCTAAGTTATAGTGGTCAATCAATTTCCCTTGCCAAAAAATCCAGATAAAAATTTACAAACAGCACCAGCACCATGCATTGACGACTACGAAAAGCGCAAAGCAAAAACCCTACTGAAATATGGCCTGCCAACTTCAGAGCTATGGCTAACCGAGTGTCATGCAGCAGAAGATTTGGTGAAACATTATGGAGAAGAGATTGCCTCTGACCTTGATATCATCGGGAAATTTGGTGTTGTCTATCATCATGAGTCAGGATCCATCACCCAATTGGCCGTATTTAACAATGAAATAGAGTTTGCAGAGGCTTGTGCCATTATAGCAGCCAGTTTGAGAGATCCTCGCGAATGGCCGCCAAATTATCACCCGCAATTTTTTAATGAAAGTCAGTGGAGTCAGTTGATCATCAATGGCAAAGCATCGGTTGAGAGCGATGAAGGGGTAGATCATCAACCAGTCGTAAAGCTCTTCACGCCAGATGCCAATGCAACCTTTCTTCTATCGGAAGTGATGCCTCATGAACCTGATATTGCCTTTGCCCTTTGTGATGCTGGACTCGGCTCTCCTGAATTGGGATATGCTTCTCTTAAAGAGTTGGCTACTATTCGTGGCCCACTCAATCTGCCAATGGAAAAAGATCTCCATTTCAAAGCCAATAAAGCACTTTCGGCATACGCTGAAGAGGCTTACATGGGGGGAAGTATCATGGCTTAGCTCTATTTGCTAAACTAAGCTTCGACATGACCTCCATTTATAATTACGCCTTCAGAAAGCCCCTCAAAAGGGGGCAAGTCCTAGGAGGTCATGTCGGCTTTTCTGGGGGTGCTTGCTCCCTTTTAGCGTGTCCGATTCCTCAGAAATAATCGTAAAAACCTATCCCGTAGAGCTTTCCAAAGAGCAGATCGAGCAAATTCTTGCCAACTTTGAATTTATGGAGAATGTCAGGCTTTGGCTGGATCAAAAAGGCGGTATTTTCACAGTCTGCCCACCGGGAGGGCGGAAACATCAGCGGATCAAAAAAATCCTGATCAAAGCTCTAGGTCCACAAAAACCAGCTTGCCCATTGGTGAGAGCTTGATTCTTCTGGAAACTTAATCATCAGTATCAGAAGAAAGTAGAAGAATTCCCTAAACTCTCCAGAGTTTGCCAAATAAACTCTACCAGTCACAGCTTTTCAGACAAACTTGGAGCAGCACTCCAAATCAACTAAAGAAAAAAACCAAAAGGCAATTGGCACTATTTCTTGCGGACCCAAAAAATCCCGCTCTTAAAAATCATCGGCTAAAAGGTGAATTGAAGGACTTATGGTCATTTTCAATCAACCAGAACTACCGAATCATCTACGAATACCAAGATGATGGATCAATCAAACTGTGCAGAATCGGACCCCATAAGGAGGTATATTAAAGGTCTTTAAGGGTTATTTCTTGTAAGAGTGACGGGGCTTTTCGAGTCGCTTCAATATCGGCCATGATTTCTCTTTCTTCCCTTGGAGTCAGGCCATTAGCGGTAATTTTTGGAATGCTAGCTAAGGAAGTGGCAACAGCATCAGCAACAAAAGCAGAAAGCGACTTATGAGACCGCCGTGCTTGTCGCAAAGCTTTAGCTTTTAAAGGCAAGGGAAGACGAGTGGTGACGGGAGCGGAGAGTTGGCTAGCTTGCATAAGAGCATTATAGCAAATGAATTATTTCTGCTCAGACAAAAAGGGCAAAATAAGACCCACGTAGCTTATCCCGCCAAGCTATGCAGTCAAGGAATGCTCCTTCGGATTCCTCCTGGACTACTTCGCTTGATCGGCGGGATGCTTTGAGGGTGCTTATTTCTTAACCCCTTTTATCTATGAGCACTTTTACCATTTTCCCAAATTTTTGTTTCACCGTTGAGGCAAACAATCCAGAAGAAGCCGAGCAGATTGCCTTTGAAATGCTCAAAGCTGCTTATGACTTAACTGACGGAGGCTTTGATTTTGATATTGAAAAAAACACTGATGATTAGCTCACAGCCTTTCCTCAATCTTAACCCAAGTGAAATGCACATTTCAGCACCACCACCATCCGCTAAGTTCTCCTCTTGTAATGGATTTTTTTCAGACAAGGGGAGAGAGATGGACAGACCTTCAATTAAACAGGCTTTCAGCTACCAAGCAGCATTTGACTACTTCAACAAAAAACTCTTTGAAGGAAAATTACCACCTGTAATTCTCAACTTCTCGAGAAGCGGAGCAAAAACAGCAGCATTCTTTGCGCCAGGAAGATGGGAAAATGGAAATCAAAAGAAAAATGAGAGAAAAGAAGTCTTGGATGAAATATCTTTAAATCCCAAATGGCTTGGCAGAACCGAAGAAGAGGTCTTCTCAAGTCTAGTCCATGAGATGGTCCACCACTGGCAATTCGCCTTCAAAACTCCACCAAGAAAAGCCTATCACAACAAAGAATGGGCAGAAAAAATGCTTGAAGTGGGACTAAGACCAGATAATGGCAGAGGTGGTATGACTGGGACAAAAGTAGGGCATCATATCGAAACAGATGGAGCATTCCAAAAAGCTTTCGCCAAATTGCCACAATCCTACCGACTTCCCTGGCGAGTCTTCATTGAAGGATTTGTAGAGCCTCCTAAGCAACCGAGAAAATCAGGCAAGCGAACGAAGTACACTTGTCCAGGTTGTGGATTGAATATTTGGGGTAAGGAAGATCTGGCTGTGATCTGTAAAGATTGTGATTTGGAATATCAAGCTCATGTTTAGACTGAAAAACTCAACCGTAAAGCTATTGGCTTTACGGTTTTTTTATTCTGCGTTACACTACGACATTAAGAGTTGCACTAAAATCAATAAGTATGACAAAATTTTATGCCTGCTGTATGATTCGGAATTGATGTTTGAATCTAATATGGATTGCTAAATATTATTCTCCATCAGCAATTCTATCCTGGACCCCTAACCTAATCCATCGGCAACACTCTGGCCCAAGTTCCATCACTAACGTATTGAAGTATTTTTCTTCTTCTTTTTTGTTTAATACAGATTGCCATTCACCGTCCTTTCCTTTATTAAAAAAGGTTTTTCCTCCTCCGACCCAGAATTTTCCACCATTAGGCGCAAAAAGTTCTGCGTGTTGCTGCATAAATTGGAAACTTGTATATTTCCTAATTAGTTGTAATTTATCTGAGTTGATTCTTAAACCAAGAAAAGATGCTAGTGCTAGTATAGTACGATCAAAATTTGTGGTTAAGTTTTTGTAGTGGAGAATAAAGATATTTGGGTGATGGCGAGCTTCCCACCATGATTTTACGTTAACTTTATATGGCCAAAAAGGGTGTCCGTCACGATACAGCCAGTTGAAAAAGTAGCTTTTAGTGTTAGGAGTCGGAGCTGAGAATTCCTCTCCAAGTATTCCTTCCTGATTATTTAGGTAAGAATACCAACTTTTATTCGCCATCGAATGATGGTGGTGAAGACTCCAAGCAACATCAACTGCATCGCGGGCAATATACAGGTATTTGACTTTTGGGTCGAAACTTAAACAGTGCAGGGGTAGATGAGTTTTCAGAATTCTCCGGTATTTCTGCCTATTAATTTTATCCAACTTCAAATGAATATCACCATACTTGGACTCAACCCACGGTGAAATATCACCTACATTGAGACTTCGGCTAGGCCCATGTACAAGCTGGCATAGGATATTTTGAAGCCAAGTAGTTCCAGACTTCGCATAGCTGCCTAGGATGATATCACCTGACCGCAAGTCAAGTGAATTCCAAATTCTTGAGTCAATATGGCGTGAGATAAACTCTTTCTGGCCGATATCACATTTATCTAATTGTATGTATGCGTTCTCTGACGATAACTGATTTTGAATAGGAAAATCAGTTGAGTAACTTAGTGTATTAGAGTTGGAGATCAGTTGCATATTATTCCTAATTTATTTTTAATAGTACTGTTTGGCAGTATCTTCAAATGGTTGTATTATTTGCTGATTGGTGGTCCAGAATCCATGTATCGATAAACTTTGACGACTGCTAGAACTTGCAGAAATATTGTGTTCGACATGCCATAGAACAAGCTCGGCTTTTCCTCCAACATGTTTTACAACCAACATATGGAATAGCATTACAGATGGGACTTCTTGAGGGGTAAAAATTTTTTTTGCTATAGATTTTTCAATTGTTTTTATTTTTACAGCTGCTTCATTCCCTGCTAATGTATCTGAAACAAGTTTTGCAGATTTTAAAAATTCGTCCATTTTAGTGTTGTCTAGCCCTGCTAGTTCTGCAAATTGTTTTAATGAGTCCTCAATGTCATAATGAACCACTCGAAGATTTTTACCAATTTCCACTGCTATATCATGTATCGCAACCTGATAGGTTTTAGATAAGCCTCGAACTTCAGTGTTTTCGTGTATTGCGCCAATTGCGGGTGAAGCACAAATTAAATATATTTCTGGTGTCCCATTCCTCCCTAAGTTTATTTTAGTATTATGAAGGACATTGATGATCTTAGAAAGAATCGCTGTCATGTTGGGTAAACTCTCGACACCCTGTAGTTGTCTTACTTGTTGAAGCAAGTCAGCAGTATAACTATTTGTTTTGGCTACAGACCAAGATAAATTCTTATCAAGAAACAGGTAAACTGATAATAGTATAGCAATAAGTGAAAATGAAAGAGTGATGTCTGAGGGAAAATAAAAGAAAATTGCTAAGAACAGGACAGTTGAAATTGATAGCTGAGTAATTGTTGTGTAGTGCACAAAGCGCCCATCTTCTCTATAGAATAGAGCGTCTTCAGAGCTAGCTGCGATCTGTCCACCAGTTGATGAGTAATGATTAATTATCACTATATATACCGCAAGACCAACAGCCAGAGACCAAAAATTGAGGCAATAGCTAACTAACACTTCAGATACGAATTGAAAAAAACCACCCATTGTACTTAACTCCGTTGAAGCTTATCGATGATTTCACTTGTAGCTCTCATTAAGTCATAAGAACCGATTTTCCTAGGGCGGTCCAGACCTATAATAATCTCTTCAACTATATTTGCAGGCCTTTTGCTAAGGATTAATACACGGTCTGATAAAAATGCTGCTTCTTGCGGATTGTGCGTCACAAACAGTATTGAAAATTTATTCTTCAACCAAATCCGTTGAATTTCATCTCTAATTTTCATAGCTGTAATTTCGTCAATACTACTAAACGGCTCATCACAAAGTAAAATACTGGGACGTATAGATAATGCTCTTGCGATTGCAGCACGTGTTTTCATCCCTCCAGAGAGCTCTCCAGGATAGGCATCTTCCAAGCCATTCAGATTTGCCAAACTAAGGTAATCCGAGACCATCTCTCCCGCAGTTTTTTCATTTTTATCCATTACTATCTTGATATTCTCTTCGATTGTCAGCCAAGGTATCAGACGAGGTGTTTGAAATATATATCCTATTCCCTTGTCATCTAGGTAGTCAGAAATTTCAAGTAAGCCATCAAAAGTCGTCAACCCAGCCACAATATTGAGTATCGTACTTTTCCCACATCCTGATGGACCTAATAAACTTACAATTTCTCCACAACCAATATTAAAACTTATCCCATTAAGAACAGTTGTTTTTTTTCCGCTGAGCGCAAGAAAAGACTTTTTAAGATCCGTTGCTAAAATATGATGATACGAAGCTTTTTTTATCATGGGTGTAACGCCAACGATTGAGTTCTAACTCGAGAGGGCGTACCAAAAAATACTCCATTATCAGCATCAGTATTGAGAATGATAAGGTCCATGCAATAACTCTCTTCATTTCGAACATATTAAACCAATAAATAATTTGGTAACCAATACCACTCGATATTCCTAGCATTTCAACAATCACAACCACCTTCCATGACAAAGCAAGTCCCATCCTGATAGCAGATATCGTATAAGGAGCCAGTTGAGGAAGGATAATTTTTCTTACAATATTTAATTGTCTGATATTATAAACTTTAGCCATTTCCATAAGGTCTTTATCAAGCGATTGAATTCCACTCAAGAAATTTAGACTGATGATCGGTGCAACTACTACAGAAATAACAAATATTGCCGTAAATTCACTAATCCCGAAAACAATTATAGCAATTACTCCCCAACATAAAGCTGGAATGGTAAGCCCAAGAAAGATATACGGTTTGATTGCTTGCTCCAGTAGTTTTGAACTTCCAATGAGAATTCCGCTTAAGCTGCCAATCATAAACGCTGAAATAAAGCCAATTAGAACCCTCCCCATTGTAACCACTATATTTGTCCAGTACCCTTTCTCAGTAACTGTGAAGGCGAAAGCAGTTGCAACCTCAAAAGGACCTGGTAGATGACTATTTTGGAAGAATAAAGACAGTTCACTCCATGCCAAAATAAAAACTATGAATAGTGATATAGCTATAAAAATTGGTTTAAGTTCACTGTATTGTTTCTGGTTCAATTTTTTCAATGATTCCTATAGGCTCCCTGAAAAAGTATATGTTTCTTTTGAAAAGTAACCTTTGCACGTCACCAATTGCTCCTTCTATATCACCCCAATCACTGACAAGAATCCCCGTCAAGCGTTCAGCTGCTAGCTTGAAGCCTTCATCACTCTCAATTCCAGTGTAACGAGAATGAAGCTTAAGTAGTTCTATTGGTGCTATTTTGAAGCTGTCAACTGCTTTTATCCACATTGAAACAAGCCTCCTAGCCTCGGTTTTGTGTTTTGAAAGCCAATAATCGTATGCTACAAAACCCGATAGCTCCATAGGCACACCAGTTTTTTTCTTCCATTCTTTCCAGAATGGACCAGAGACTTCTTTGTAGTTGCCTGATGAAAGAAGTTTGGATACAAAAGGCTCAAAAATTATGATTGCATCGACATCACCCCTGGATAGTAGTGGGGGTAGTGTTGGAGGTTTTGACTCAACATATTTGAAATCCATATCTGGGTTATAACCTAGTTCTTTTAAAATCAGATAAAGTCCAGTACCGCCACTCGTTTGCAAACCATACCAACCAATTTTCTTTCCTTTTAAGTCCTTAATAGAGTTAATATTAGAATTCTTGAGCACTAACAATGAAACTGAGTTAAGAACATTTGGAAAAAAATACTTCACATCATGTCCTGTCTCTATCATTTTAGCCGCTGCATTAGCACCAGTTGCCATAGCAACATCAACTTGTTTTGTGACTACTGCATTATTTAATGCTTTTGGGTTGTTGAAAGGAAAAAAATTAATGTTAAGTTTCAAGCTGTGATGGATTTTTTCATCAAGAATGATTTTTACCATTAGGCCTGAAATACCAGTTTCCACATAACCTAAATTAATGGTATTTTTATCATTTGCAGTCTTTGTCGACTTAATCACAGTTGCGTAAGCAGCTAGCACCAAAACAATAACCAAAGCTATGGTAGCTACTGATCTGATGTGACCAAATTTCAAGATGTTCATTAGATTAAGTCTCCTCCTAGTAAAGCCAGTTTGTATTCAGAAGATCATCGAACTCACTTATAATCACTATTGAATCTCGTTAATTCTAATAGAAATCGGCGGTTTTAATACTCCTAATGTAGCTATGCAATAAACCCTTGATACTAATAAGAGGTGCCAAATACCCATGAGGTGTAATTTATATTTTCATGATCATCAGCCCAATGGTACTAAAATACATTATGCTTGTCATCTTAAAATAGCAGAAAAATATTTCATTGTTATGAAATGAGTTGCTAATTATTCATATACTTTTATGAATATTTTCAAGCATCTCAGAAAACTTTACTTTTTCTCCTCAAATTCCTCACAGTTGAATCAAAGATAACTGAGTTTTATCAAGCTTAACTTTTTTGCCTCAAATTGAGCCCTCTTTTAGTGATATATTAACTATATAGTTTATTAATTGCTTAAATATGCATTATGTAAAACACAGCAAGATTGCAAGTTCGTTACAAACTTACCCGCTCCCAAAAAACCGGGGCTTATCTTGCCAGGGTGAGCATTCCCCCTTGGATCCCTCTATAATATCATCACATGTCTGCCTCATTCTCTCACTCCTCCACATCACATGAACCGATCTCCGAGGAGAAGATAGTTTTGCAACGACGAAGGCAAGCCTATCTCCGAGCCTATCGTCCAGCTTATAAGCAGCGTACCCGACGTATTAGTATCACTTTTCACTTGGCTGAGTATGAGGAGCTGTGTCGGGTGGCAGCTATTGCGGGAAAGACACCCTCCAGTCTGCTAAGAGAGCTATTTCGCCATCATCAGCGGCAAGAAAAGCTTCTTTCTCTTAACCTTGAAAAAGAGCTTGAGCAAAGCAATCTGCTTATCCGACAAATAGGGGGTATCCTGAACACTATGGCATGCGCCGCTATTCGCTATCAAAAAAGTGCTTTTCAGCGGCCAAAACTACCATTCTCCCTGGAAGCAGCCGAAAAGGAGATTCTCAGCTTAAAAAATCATCTACTTGCTATAATTCGTCATCAGAACCCACTCTATGCCAGTAATAAAAGTCATCAGCCGGAAAAAGCCAGACTTTCGCCAAGCTATCCACTACTTTGGGCGAGGAGCCAGGAAAAATGAATGGGTTTTGCTTTGGAATCTTGAAAGTCGAGATGAAGATGGTATCGTCCAGGAGTTTTCTAACCTCTATCACTGGTTTCCCACCTGGAAAAACGGCAATGCTGCCATGCACATTATCCTCAGTTTTCATCATAAAGACCGGAAAGAGCTCAAAGGCTGGCAAATGATCGAGCTTGGTCAAGAATGGCTCAGACTCGCAGCTCCTGATTCACTTGCCTATGGCCAGATCCACTGGGGAAAGGCAGGAGACAATCCCCACCTTCACCTGCTGGTCAGTGTTGGTACTTTAAGTGGTAAAAGAAGAAGAATGTCTCAACGCCAATTTGCTGCTGCTAAGCTTCGTCTTGAAGCGATTCAAAAAGAGCGATTCCCTATGCTTCGCCACTCTTTTGCCCAAAAGCCAGTTAGAAGGCGGCAAGAAAAGCGCATCAGCCAGGGTGAAGCAGAAGCCTTGCGGCGGAATAAAAAGGAGAAGATTAAAGTAAAAAAGCCCTGGAGGGCGGTACAGAGAGAAGAGCTTGAAAAACTTGTTTCAGAAATTATTGAACAGTCAAGCAGTGAAAGGGAATTTCAGAATAAGCTTAAAGAACATGGTCTCAACTGGTATTGCAGAGGAAAAACCTATGGTGTGTCTCGTTTGGAGAAGGGGAGTTTACGCAAATATCGCTTAAAAACATTAAACTCAACTTTGCCGGACCGCTACAAAGAGCAAGTCCACATGTGGGATCGTCAGGCACGGCAAAGAATCCACCAGCAAGCAGAACTGCTAGATTTTCAGAAGCGACCACCTAGACGGAAGCTGGAACGTGAGCCAGATGACTCAATCCCTGATTTCTTGCTGACTCCATTTGAGGCTTTAGAAAAAGAGCGGGGCTCACCTCGCTCCTTTCTTGCTCGGGATCAATAATATCTGCTTCTGTGATTGCAGTCGGGGATAACTCTGGAAAATCCTTAAAATCCAGATAGCGGAATTTTTCCTCTTCCGTGGGAAAAATACCAAATAGTGGTGAGGGAGTAGCTTTCCGGCGATATTTCCGCACCTTGAAAAATGGCATCATCTTAAACTTGATAGGATAGAGTCCACGGGTCTGCATGATGGTGTCTGTCATGCGGATGATTTCATTTACTTCATAGAGAGGTATCATTTGCCTCATGGTTTTGTCTTCCTTTTTACCAAGGGAGTCAGAGATCTTTTTTGCCATGTCCACATCAGGATCGCCAAAGTAGAGCCGGGTTTTACAACCACTAAAGATAGTATTGCCGTTTTCATGGTAGATATCGATCAACTGGGATTTATCTTGGATTACCAGAAAGAGAGCTATTTCCCGTTTACGTGCCGTTGAAACGATTTTTGGTAAATTTCTAATTGGAATTGACCCCGCCTCCTCAAAAAAGACCATCAGCTTGCGAATTGGTTTTTCTTCTGTCATTGAGACTCTTTTTTTCTTAAAGCGGTTATTCAAGGCAAAATCAAAGAGCTGAGAAAAAAACAGTGAGAGAAAAAGGCGGTTCTCCTGAACCTCAGTCTCATTTACGGAGATGTATAAGATGGCTGGTTGATCAGGATCCCGGAGCTCTTCAAATGAAAAATCAGAATGGGAGGTGAGGCGGCAATTTTCTTCCAGCTCGAATGGTTCTAGGCAGGCTTGAGCGGTAGATATGTGATACTCAAGAACTCGTTCGCTTTGGGAGATGAAGGAGAGCCATTTTTGATATTTTTGAGGAGAGAGACGGGAGGCTAAACCATTCAACTCCCGGAAACGGTTAGCTGGTCGCATCAAGGAGGTAATAAGGTTGAGGTTGCCGAGATTATGGTACTCCTCTGGGGTGGTCAGAAGTAGATTCATGGCATTGGTGAGCACTTTTTTTGCATTGATATGCCAGTATTTATCGTTACCCTTGGGAATTCCCAGTTCAACCACGATTAGATCATTCAGTAATTTGGAGAGTTTCTTGGGATCCTTACCAGTGTAGGCGATAAAGTTGTGGCGCAGGGATCTAAAAAGATCAGAAAGTTTGATACATAAGATCTTGTAACCATCTCGAGCTTTCGCCATAGCAGTTTCATGATAGATCTCGTCAGAAGGATCCATACAGACGATGCTTGCTTCCTTTTGTGCAAGAATACTAGCCATTATGGCTCCACTGGTTTTCATCTCCCCAGTGCCACCCAGCTCAATCACATGGCGCATAGAGCGCTCCCAATTGAGTGCCCTTTTACGTTCAGGGTCGAGAACAAAGCCGGGATTGCCCGCCTTGAAGGCCCCCTCTCGATAAACTTCCCAGTCACTTGCCCAACGTGCTCCATTGGGTCTTAGAAGAGGTAAAATGTCATGGAGGGTGGGAATGGGAGGCAATGGGGTGAAATGTGCATTTTACCTCCTGGATCAAACATAGCGAATTTTAAATCAAAAAAGTTACAATAGAAAAAATTATAATATACAAGATATAACCTTGGGGTGCGGATACAGTTTTTGTAGGACAAGTAAAAATGAAAGATCAGAATTTGAACAAAGATGTAGGTCACAAAATTATAAATTTATGTACAACCATTAGATATACCATAAGATCACAGTTAACCTATTATCATTTTTCAAGAAAACTGAAAGAAATACAGTTACATATGCTATCCTGTTAACCTGAAATAAATCCTTATGAGTTTTTTAATTGTGATCTAAAAAAATGGTGTATACTCTAGATACACAACCCAAGTAGTAATTAGTCTAAATAAAAAAAGCAGTATCGTAATTAAGAAATACTATAACAAAAACCAACAAGCATATGAGCTATTTTGACCATCCTAAAATTATTCATAAGGCTTAATTCTATTTATGATTTGACATGTAAGTGACTAAATTGAATTAGAGAAAAGCAACGGGTTAATTGCCAGATTATAGATTAAACCGTTACATGGAGTTTACTTTACGCTCTGTTTCTCTTCTAAGAATATGAAAGGGTTAAAATTAGTTTCTTTATCAAAGTGATCTATGCCCTCTATATTTTTTAATTGATGTACTACGAAATAAGTTACAGGTGTCATCAATGCTTCTACGATTGTTTTCAGGATCCATCCAGCAAGAATCCCCTCAATCAACAAGTTGTTTGGCAAGATTCCGGCCAAAGCAACTGTGTAAAATACAGCTGTATTAACACCCTGACCAACAACTGTTGATAAAATAGTTCTTACCCAAAGAAAACGCCCGTTTGTCTTGATTTTTAGCTTTGCCATTACATAGTTGTTACAAATATCACCAGAAAAAACTGCCAGCCAACCACCAATTAAGATTCTAGGTACAATTCCAAATACTGTATCATATGCACCAGAATGCTCAAAAAAAGGAGCGGCTGGAATTGCAACTGCGATCTGATAAAAAATGCCAGCCAATATAGAAGCTATCAAAGTATACCAAAGAACTGTTCGTGCTTTTGCATATCCATAAACTTCAGTAAGCACATCTGAGATAATATATGTGAATGGGAAATAGAAAACAGTGACCGAAACACCTACCCCAAATAGCAAAATAATTTTCCCAGCAGTTGCATCTGATATCAACTGGAAAGCGATATTAAGGGCCATAAAAAGGCCAAGAAACTTAAAATTATTAGTAACACTCATTGTTGACTTTCTCCAAAAAGGTGACATTGGTTTTATTAAAACATATTAGCAAAAACTCACGATGCTTTTCTGTTAAAAGCAACAACTTTTCCAGTTGTTTTGCTTGGATTAAAGTAATCTTCTGTGACAGGAGGCAATATTTCTCCATTTACTAAACCTTTAACCATCATGAATATTGTGTGAGACTGTGTTGGTCCCATTAAAATATATCTATCTGATATTCCTTCACTTGCTTGTGACCCACAGTAGCAAAAAATGAACTCTTCAGAAGATTCTGGATATTTTTTAGATCTATAAAAGACGTATGGCACATCAGTCCATTCAATATTTAGTTGGTGCACTTTAACAAGCTGTTTATGTGAGACATGATCAGGAGACGCGGCATTCGCAAAACCCTCAAAAACTCGAACATATTTTTCTCTCTCAGTAGCAAATGAACTCCCAGAAATTATAAAATGGTATGCCACTCCTCTAGAAAAATTATGTTTCACTGCTTTGAGTAAACCATTTTGTGGTTCTTCAACTTGATGTGCGACAACTATAACCTCTTTTAATAGCGGATTTTTCTTTTCAATATCTGAAAGTTTTGTTTCTGGTAATTCTACAGGCAAGTTCCATTTGCCATCATTAAAGATGTGTAACTCAGTAAACAACTCGTGTCTCTTCGACCAAATATAGACAGCGACTAACAGAATAAATGTAATCCCAAATATTAAAATATAATCAAAAAGTAGCATAGCGACTATTCCTAAAAACACCAAGCTTTGCAGCAGAATAGAAACCATAGATTCCCGCAACGCAGATACAAACTATTTGTCCTGTACCATATCTACCAATAAATTCATAAGGTATATTAAGTATTAATGATTCGGATATTTCAATTGAGTATCCAATTACTGAGAGGAAACTAACTATTGTGATTGCAGCTGATGAAATCAGTTTATCAATAGTTTGAAGTTTTAGGCGATCAAATAAAGAAAAGAAGCTCGTGTAAACGAGTGATGTTGAGAAAAAGAAGATTCCACCATCTTTTAGCAGGTAGTCTAAACTGACCGGATGGCTTTTATACCATAAAACAATCATAAGAGCCCATGATTGGGCAAGCCCAAGAATAAAAACAAAAAACAAATAGAGCGTAACTTTGCTAATATTCATTTCACCTCCTTAAGCCAAATCAATATTAAAGCTATGGCTATGCTATTCTTCTAGAAGTATGCTGATTTTCTAAGGAAATAATTTAACAATCTCTAGCTACCGACTATATTGAGTGTTCAAACTGCGATTAACCAAGTAGTTCACAACCAGCTTTAATTCCAGCTAAGGACATACTCAAAATCCCTCATCATAAACAACTGCCTATTCGATTCTGCCAACAATATCTTGTATGTAGTCGAAACACCCTCAATTTACTCCAACTGTAAGATGATTGCCTAATTTTGGAAATATCCAACTACTATTATAGTGTGCGACTAATAATCATGGTAAAAAAATGTTTTTTACCCACCACTTATACTCTTTGTAATGTCACATATCTACTACCGGAAACCACAATCGAATTTTGACCTCAATTTAGCAATGCTCATTTAATTTAAGCTTGTGGCATCAATATAAATTAGGAGTTACAACCTATTTATCATCATTGCCATTTTCTATATATGCTATCCAATGTTAAATAAAAGTAATAAATTACACTCCATACCACCAAATGGTTTTGTACAATATTAATTATACTATGCAGCTTTATGTCAAAAATATACAAATAATGTACAGTTTGCAATATGAAATTTGCTAGAATGGCATTTTTAAATAAAACATATTGTTGCAAATAATTTTAAAAGTTTTTCTAAGAAGGTATTTCATGGTTTTTAAAGTGTTTTTACTAAGGTTGACAGAATAATGTAAAAGTTGACGCATTCAAAAAATACCTAATACCAAAAATATATTGCCTACATATAGGGATTTAGTTGACGTCATGATCTTTATCACTATAAATAACTAACACAAGCTATAGTTTATTTATTCAACTATTCTCTGTCTACATGACGTTGATTTTTCAGTATCGCAGCACTTTTTGTAGATAGTAAAAGCACTTTTTTATAATCAACTTTGAGAGATGTAGCTAATTAAGGCTGTAATGGCAGAACTTTTTGGATAGTTTTTATGACGATCAACTGATACTCAAAGATGGATATTTTGGCAATTAAATTTTCAGGAATTGTTCTTAAAAGGTTGGACGATGCCTTATTTACAGACTGGTATTGGAATTGATAAATGGGTTGCCTCAAAAGTAGCGAGATTCCAATCACGCGCGGTATGCCGTTTTGACGGCAAGACCGCACGCAATTGGTCGTCTTAAAAGACTAACTCGCAAAGAGGGCCACCCCCTTTGATCCCCGAGCCAAAATCAACGCTGGAGACTATGTTTTTTAGAGAGACTTTGCTGCTGTTCCCGATCCCTTTTTTGCCAACGCTGGGCCGCTTGGCGGAAGAGAGTTTCTGTTTCAAGAGTCGCAAAGCGATACCGTTTACCACTCTTTGAGTTTAAGATACCAACAACCCCTTTTCCTCTGCGCTCATAAAGCTCAAAACCAGCTACAGAGAGAGTTTTAAAACACTCAGCACGTGTATTTTTACTAAGAGCATTTTGGGCGATAGTTTTTGCTTGAGAGCGTTTATTGGGAAGCCATTTCTGTTTATTTACTTTTTGAGTTTTCCGTTGCTTGCGACCTAGTGCCTCTCGCTCTCCTCTTTTAGGTCCACGCTTTAAGGATCGCTCATTTATGGCACGATCATGGGAGCGAAGCTCTGCCTCTGTACGATGAGCAACAATAGATTTACTAAGGTGGGGAAATTTCTCTTTTTGGTACTCCTGTAGCTCTATCTTACACTTTTGCAGTTGGTATTTATCTACCCGCACTTCTTTACGACGACCAAGCAGGTCACACGCAGAAAATATGATATGAGCGTGAATATGATCCCTGTCAAAGTGGAGCTCAGCATATGCTTGCCTGTCAGGACCGTAAAGTTCAATCCACTTAACAGTCAAAGCTCGCAAAGTATCGGGGCTTAGCTTTTCACCACTTTTAAATGAAATGATATGGTGCTGTGAGATAACACCATTCCGGCGCTCCTCCATTTTATCTGCCAGCATCTCAAACTCATGGATAATATCTAGTCTTGTAGTAGATGCAAGGTTGTGTGTAATAGGTTCAAATCTTTGACTATCAGGTAATAGGTCACGTTTGAGATAGTTAAAAAGATTGCGGAAGGTGGAGCGGTTCTTGTGGGTAAGAGCCTTGGTGATCATGGTTAGATCCCAGGTTCATATTTGGTCAAAAAGTCCCAAAGTAGTTTTTCAGCCTCAAGAATTGCTGCTCGAGATTTGAGTGGATCAAAGGCGGGCTTGACTGGTAAACCTTTAAGCTCCAAATGCATCCGATGTGTAATTTGATTTATATTATTGGCGGTGTTAACAACTGCTATGCGTAAAGCTAAGAGCTCTTGAAGCACATCGTCTGTTAGCTCTCTGGGGAGTACCTTGGAATTGTTTTGGAAAGCTTCGTAGCACTTTTTGAGATGTTTGGCTGGAGTTAGGCCACTCTCCATTGCATCAGCGACAAGGTCGTCATGCTCTTTTTGGCTAAAAGAAACAGCCACCCTTTTTTTTAGTCTGCCATGGTGTCTTTTCCGGTATTCAACCATTCTGGCACGGTGAAGCTGCTTTTTTCGCTCCTTCCTTCTTTCAGCTTCTGAAGTACTGGTAGTCATGGAGCTGGCTAGACCTGTGGTACTTCAGCCAAATCTTCAAGATAATCCGCAAGATTTTCGATCTCTGGTTCTAACTCCAGATTATTTAGATCAAGGCGAGGGATATCTTTTAGTATTGGCGGTAATGGCGATTGACCAGGTGGCATCTTGGAACGACGATTCAGGGTCCAATTGTTCTTGTAGTAGCTAAGTTTTTGTATGAAGGGTGCTTTGTCTCCATGGATAACAGTAACATGGTGACGTGGTGTTTGCCGTAAATCTGAAACTGAAAGCAATGGCTTAGATAGAGTCTTGCCATTTTTTTTCGTCTCTGTTGGCCCCAAGCGATCCGAAAGAGCACGAAGCTCAGCAACCTGTTTTCCACCTCCAAATATAAGCTCAGTATCTACATTTTCTTGGATGATATCAGCGCCTTCTCTACCAAAACTGGCAGTAAGTTGAGCTTTGGATTGAACAGCCATGGCGAAGGAAATACGGTAGGCTCTGGCTATCGCAATTTCTTGAGGTAGAGTTTTCAATCCCTTGAACAACCCAAGCTCGTCCAATAACAGCATTACTGTGTTAAGGCTGGAGTCGCTCTCTATGCTTGGGTCTGCTGTTAAATCATCAATAAACTCTTGTAGCAGTAGTGTGAGAACTGGCCTCCACACTTCTTGGTCCCGGTGAGAAATATTTAGAAAAAGACATTGTGGTGGCTGGTGGCGAAAGGAGGAAATGTCGAGTGTATCGTCTGATATGATGCGGCATATGTCATTTGAAGCACAAAACTCTGTTGCAACCTTGGCATTTGATATCCACCCAGCCACAGTCTTTGGGTCCATTCCTGTAAATAAACCCTCTAGCTCTGAGATCAAATTGGCATCACCAGTTTGGTAAATCAGGGAAGATATGGCATCACGATTTCCAGCAGAATTAATGAGCTGCCTTAAAACAGGCAGTGTATGGTATCTGGCTGGCTGATACTTCAGAGCCGAAGCAAGGAGAAAGATAAGGCTTTTGGCTCCATCTTCCCAAAAAGTGTCACCTTTATTGTTTGAGTCACAGAGGATATTGGCCATTTTCCTAATAGCCATATCGCCCTTTTTGATTGCACGTGCTAGGGGATTAAATCTGATAGATACACTAGGATCACGGGAATGGAGTCGCAGAACTGTTATTTTGCGTGACAAAAGGAAGCCAGATACCCCTTCAATCATCTCATCCTTCGGGTCGAACACCACCCACGACATTTTGTCTGAAATATTCAATAGTTGAGGCAAAAAGAATGATGCACTCTTACCAGTACCGCTAGATCCAGATATTAAAACGTGCTTTTCAGTTGCAGTTCTAGATAGTCTTTTACCAACACCATCAATGATGAAACCTTCAGAACCTCTATGAAAAGTTAGCCATTGCTCAAAGCGAGATAGAAGTTTTGCGGGTTTTTTCTGAGGTGGTTGGATAATTAAGATAAAGGCCTTACCCAACAACCAGCTAATCTTGTAAAGAACTTTTCCTATACCTCTGAATAATGGCCAAAATGAAGGTATTTTTAGTCCAAACACAGGAAGGAGCAGAGCCAGTGCCAGCCACCAAAATGCGAAGCCAGCACTGACCCTTAAAAGCTCTGAGATCCAAGGCGCATCCATCAATTTTTACCAATACGAGCAAGGTTAAAAATAAAGCGTATACCTATGTAGATAAAAAAAGCTTGTAGGATTAGAGGTAATAGAGCGTGAACAAGACTAGTTAAAAGATCTATGCTGTTTTGAAGAAAGCTGGCTCCCAGCAACTTCATCTCTTCACCAAACTCTCTTATCCTGTGAGTGATAGTCTCAACACCTAAAAACAGGGCACTGCTAAGCAATAAAAATAGAATTGCCAAAGTTGCTCTAAATACGCTCTCCATATTGAGTTCCTCCTATCTTTCCAAATCCATAGTTTGCTCTGACTCAGTTTTTATAGTTCCGGTCTGTCTTTGAGCCATCGATTTACCTATGAGCTGCTCTAATCTCTTAACATCCCGCTTTGCTGCCTCCCCAGCATTGATGATTGATATCAATTTACTGCAACTACGTTTATCAAGTTGATCGGCCATTATTCCATACATTTTCAAAACATTTAGTTGAGCAGGAGTTGCACTGTCTAAGTCATTGCTCATACTGTTATATTTTTGTTCTGTTCGTTTTTCTTGGTCTTTTTTCATCAGCTTATCTAATAAAGAGTTAGCACCCTTACGAGTGACTGGAATCGGGCCTTGATGCTTTAGTTTTTTAAGCAGTTCCACCTGCTTTTCAGTTGGTGTAGGCTCACGATCCCAGACACTATTTTTCATTCTTGCTACTGAATAGCTAACTTTCTTTAATCCATTCCATAGTCCCATTGAGTCACCTCCTATCTTGAAAGATCCAGATTAATGGATTGATCTTGCTCATGATTTTTTTTCTGTCGTTTCCCTTTCATCCGATGTACTGCCTGGTTCATCAACTTCTTGAGTATATCTCGCTCCTTGGTGAGCTCTTCCACCTTGATCTTGAGTTTTTCTCTATCGTGCATCATATCCATGATTCTATTGATATCTTCTGGATCCAAAAACTTGATTGAAAAGTAAAGCTGTTCAAGTTCATTTAGTTTTGGGAGCTGTTTATCTTTCTGCTTGCCAGTCGGTGTTGGCATCCAATCCCAGATAGCATTTTTCAATCTGGCTACACCAAAGTTAGCTTTCATTAATGCATTCCAAAGTCCCATGTCAGTTAATTGCCCTAATAATCTGAAGTTGAACGCCTGATCGTTTGGCCCAGTCGCTCCATATCCTGGTCATCTCCCTTACTATTATTGGTCGTTGTCCCATCCCGAACCCGACCATATGAACACCGCATCCATCAAGCTCTTGCTTCATTGCAGGGAAGTAGGAATTACTGCGGCTGGTCATCTCTAAAATATTGCTGCCGCCAGCGGCAAAATGGACTCCATCCGTCACCACCAAAATGGTTGTATTTTTACAGCCATAGATTGAGGCTTGATTGCGGATATAATCCAAGATCCGGGTCTCTTTTTCAGGGACGATATCTTCATCACCAAATTTGGTTGGCAGTTGCCGCATGAATTTGTAAATCTGCTTAGCTGGTTTGGTGGCTCGTTTCCGAGCTGTAATGGTAATCTCTGGTACGATGATGTGATCATTAGAAAAATCAAAATCACCAAAGGTGGTGGCAACTACACGGGTAAAATAGGGTTGTACCTTGATATCTTTGGCAAGATATTTACCGAGGCGTTTTAGCCATGTTGATTTTGCCTTCACTACCAATGCATCATCAGAAAGGTCTATGCCGTATACAACTGTTTTATTTACTATTGGCGTTGTAGCATGCGACTTATCGATCAAAGTATTATGCGAGATAAGGCCTATCAAAAATCCTATTCCAAAAATCATGATATTACGCAACATCGCTTTTCTCCTGATTGGTGGTTTCAAAGGGGACTAAATCGGCATAGCTTTGGGTGGAAGGTGCAAAGCTGTAATGGCCGATTTTCAGAGCACTGGTGCTTTCACGGCAGCTTTGAAGCTTGGCATCCAGCTCCTCAGGAGTTTTGGCAATGAAAGTGAGGTCATTGATAAACTCCACCGCCTGCCCCTCCTGCATCTTAAGAAACTGTTCAGGGCTGGATTTGAAGTTTTGGTAATCCTGAGCTAGCTTGCCTACAAAATCGACCTGTTCAAGATAGGTTGCTATAGCCGCTCCATGCACAGCTTGAACTAGATCCATATGCTGAGATTCCAGAGTTAGTCTGAGTTGCTCGAGCTGTCCATGATCCTGGATGATCTGGTCACTCTCCTTGGCGATATACTCGTAATACTCTCCCTCCTTCCGTTTCCCTCTGGCATAGAGAAGCAAAGGAAAAAGCAGGGCTACCGCCACTGCCGATACGAAAGGAAGTGAAGACATTTTGGAACATGTAAGCGCCATAATATCTGGTGACATCAACTCTTCTGCTGTACGAGGCATGAAGAGGGTGATAAAGCCAAAGCTACGCTGTTTCATATCATTCAAATCTGGAGCGTCATCACTGTCTTCCATGGTTTCGGCATAGTTTTCAACCATTTGCTGACAAACCGGAATTGAAAAAGCGTACGAAACCTGTTGGCTTAAGCTGGCTACATGATCGGTCAGGTAGAGAAAAATGAAGGTCAGAAATACAATGCTTGAATTCTTCAGCTTTCGTTTGACTGACTGAAACCGATCAACCTTAGAGATTTGGACATGTTTCCAAATCAAGAAAGTGGCCGTAGTGCAAATGGTCATTAGGAGCGTCGGTCCCAAAATTAGTACACTCTTTGTAAGGATGCCCAGAAATTCGGTCAAACCTCTGCTTCCATCGTCCTGGACAATAATCCGTGCCGACCCTTCAAAGATCAGCCCTGTTTCCGCAAAAAACAGTATGGGAGCCATCCATGCTAAGGCTTCTATATAGAGCATCAATGTCAAGGTAGCCCCCTTTACACGGGCATCTTCACCGATTTTTGCCAAAGCTTCCAATGGGGTGTTGGCGACATAGGGAGATGCCTGACTAGTGGTTTCCTTATTCATCCTCAGTCCTCCTTTCCACCTGTTGATTTTGATGTTTGTCAATGGCTGCCCGCATGGAGAGAGTTTTGACTTCTGGCATCGTTTCTTTACCTGCTCGAGGTGGCAACTCCATTTCCAAAACGATACCTGCATCATCCATCCTTTGAAGTAATCCCGTGACCCGAACGGGTAGGGTTTTCTTCAAATCTGCATAGCGTTGGTAGGACTCCCGATTCTTGGTTCCGATAAAACCCAGGATCTGATGAGTCAGAGCGTCAAGGTCTGACTGTTGCAGTGAACCGAAAGCAGAGGCCCGTTGCTTCACAAACTCGAATGCTTTGGGGTTTTCGGCAAGAAAATCTTGTACTGACAAGCTGCTAGTTTTGTGTGTCAGCACCGTTTTTACTGGCTTGACTTTTTTTGGTAGAAACTTTTTTAATTCTGTTATTGACATAAACTCCACCTTTATAAATAGTTTGTAGCAATAAGCTTGATTGCATGGCTGATCTAACTAAATTGAAAGCAATCCAGTTGATCACGACTGGAAAATTAAGTCGTCTGAAGCGTAGACTATTTTTTTTGCACCAAATATTGGCCACCTGAAAATGTGCAAATACGGCCTATTTCAGCGAATTGAAGAATATTGTGATATGCTGGGACGTCTGGAGGTACTAACTGTATTTGCCACCTGGGTATACACCAGATTTGCTGAGCACTTATCAATTTACTTTTGCTAAAGTTATGCACAAGGTGTCTCCTTTGTCTAATAAAGGTCGCATCCAATGAGGTCTTCAATGTGTGATGACATAGTTGACCTCCGCCTTTTTCTCTGCAGCGAGGTGTATGGAATGCATCGTTGCTAGTGCATTTATTTCAACATATTATTTGTTAGTGAAGAAATTCACTTTTGACTCACTAAGAAATAATCTAATAGAGTGGACAATATAATTAAAAAAGATAGGAAAAACGCTGATTTTGGTCGTGACGTAAGCACTGGTATCAGATTGAGATGGGCCAGAGAAAGGCGTGGCTGGTCTCAACGCATTTTAGCTGTGTTATGGAGAAAGCCACCATATTATCTCCCAAGTTCCCAGAGGATTATTTCAGAATGGGAGAGGAAAGAAATACCTGCCAAAAAAGTATCAATGGTGGCAGCTTTTTTTGGAGTAGCCAGAGATTTGTTCTATATAAAATTGTCAAAGACTAATTTTAACAACGCAGTTGATGCAGCAGATCCTTTATTTGATCCTAAAAAAACCAAGCAAGAATTGGCAGAAAGTCAAGCCAAGATCAGAAATATTAATGAAGAGTTGCAGATTTATAAGAAGCAGGATCCTGATGCGGTTTCATTACGGCGTGAAATTTTGGGGGCTATTAGTGTGAAAGACTACAATAGAGCGCACTATCTGAGCAAAAAGCGAGAAAATGCAACTGAAATGCTATTTGGCGAAAAGGGTATTGGTAAAAAGATAGAGAGATGCATGGCTGATGCAAAGCTTGAGATTAACTCTGGAAATTATATTGGTGCTACTGCTATATACAAAAAAACAATCAACGAAGTAGAGGTGTTAGTTGGCAAAAATCATTTCCAAATAGGATTGTTATTATTAGGTTTGGCGGCCACTAATATGGCTTTTTGCGAATATCAAGAAGCTACTTCTAATTTTGAACGAGCTTTGGAAATATTCCATTCTACTGTTGGACCAAATAGCGAGATCTCCAAGATGGCTATTTGTAGTTATGAGGAAGCTAAGAAATTATTATCTAACATATGAGATAATAATTTTTCTGTTTAATCATTCCATCAATGATTTTCCAATATTTTGACAAAAATTGTTATTCAAGCTTATGCAGGATTTAAGTTCGACAAAATTGAAATTACAAAATTCCAGTATGTATGGGAATGAAATAACATGATTTTCTGCATGGATAGTTTCATTCTTAATAACTATTCTGTTCCAGAATTGTTGTGATTTAAGGCTCCCTAAACGGTCCAACTTCCTCGTCTTCCAGACGAGAAATCCTTTAGAACTTGAAACAGAGTAAAATTCAGTCCATGACCGAATACTTAAAAACCTCCCACACCACCTACCACCACCGCTACCAACTAGTCTAGATCACTAAATACCGATACAAAGTCCTCAACTGAAAAATCCAAGAAAGAGCCAGAGACCTTATCACCCAAGTAGCCGACGAACTAAATATCAAAATCTTCAACGGTATAGTATCGGCAGACCACATCCACCTCATGGTCTCCATCCCACCCCATATCCCGGTCTCAGACTTCGTCAAAAAAACCAAAGGAAGGTCCTCTCCCTCAAAATCCAAAAAGAATTCCCCGAACTTAGAAAAAATACTGGGGAAGACATTTCTGGGGTAGGGGATACTTCTCTGTAACAGCATGCAACATAACCGAAGACATTATCGATGAATACATCAACTACCACACCGACGCCTCAAAAAGCGACAACATCAAAAACTTCTTTTTAGAGTAACCCTGACTTCCAGTCTAGGCCTGACCCCACCGGTCTTCTAGCCGGTGGTAGTTCAGGAAAATATCGTAAATTTCCTCCAAAAGAGATCACACTATATAGTAGAGCTTAAATTTTAGGTGTACTACTTTACAATATGAACTTAGGTGTAGAAATTATTACTCAACTTTAAATGGTACGTTGTATTGCATCAACAATCACAATTGTTGTTAAATGATCAATTAACATATCAATATCCTTAAAGTTCAAATCAAGGAGGATTTAGCAGTCAGAATAAATATCATTTTTTTAATTTGTTATTCATCAACCTATTCAAATATAAGGCGAGAACATAAAATTAGACCGACCGAACTATTCTAAGATCTCCTACTTAGGCTTATTACCTCTAAGAAGAGTAATGTTGAAATAAATATGAGAATATAATCCATGATTTCTGCCTATTTTTAAATTATTTTTCTTGACTAAAGTATTAGATTGTTTGACCATCAGGTTTTTAATTCCTGAATTAATACTTTGGCGATTATTGACAAACCTATGCAACTTAAATGCCGAAAAATATTGTTAGTAAAAATATTCTTGATCGTATTTTCAGGGTGTGCTAGCGAAAATAATTTAGATGATTTGACCAATCCGCAGCGGGCGCCAGTTAGAGTAGGGCTTACTCATAGCAATATAACCACCAAACTTTTTTCAGACAGGATTCATTTTGCAGATCGCTTCTGCATTATTCATAGGTTTAAAAAAGATGCCAAAACTAATACAAGTGCTTGGAAGAAAACGATAACTGAAATAAGGTCGACTCTTCGTCATTCTTTTGGCAGTCTCAGCAGCCAAGGTTATTCTTCTGCTTTCAATCGTGAACAAGTGGCATCCTTGTACAGATCAGAATATGTTTTTTTATTTCCCTATCAGCCTTTTAAATCTAGCACCACCTGGCCTTGCAGTCGTAAGCCGACATTGATTCTTGAACACGATGGTGGATCAACTTTACCAATGCTGCTTGAACACCATGCCAAAGATGACGAAGAGGTTGTTGTAGCTTCCTTCAGCCGAATAGGAACAGACAATCATGAAATAAGGGTGATTAGACGGCGTCTAGAGTCTTGGGAGAATTCCTGGAAGCAACAGAATTTAGAGGTTCTGGAGAATCTTTATGATCAGGAGTACATGCGATCTGATGGAATTGGGAAAACAGAACTCATAGAACGTCTTGAATGGGTATTTGATAAAAACGATAGAATCAATATGAGAGTCGAGAATGCTCGTTTTCGTGTCAAAGACAATCAAGCTGTATCCACCTTTACCCAATGGTACGAGTCTGATCGACATACTGATAGTGGCACAAAAACTCTAATATGGAAAAAAAAACAGGGTAAGTGGCGAATACTTCGTGAGGCTTGGGACCACCTGGAATAAATCGAAATTTTCGTGACCGATATATAAAGAAGAGGAAGAATAGAATGGTTGAACAACTAACCAAAATTGGTTTAAATCTATGTTCCGCTGTATTTATCACAGTGATAATGGTGTGTTATCCCGCAATGGGCAGCCCTCCTTGGGCAGACTCCGTATCAGAATCTACTTACAAAGTTAAATCTGAGCAGAAGGGAAACCAAAAAAACCAAAGCCCTGAAAAAATTCAAAAGTCCGATATCCAAGAACCACTTTCTGCAGATGATTCATTTTCAATATATGGCATAAAGAACTTGTTTATTGAGGATGAAAAAATTGCCCTTGCACTTTCTAGAGATAAAGAATTGGATGCGAAATTTGCTCAAAACCAACTCAAGTTATATAAGTTACGCCAACGGCGAATTCGTTCAATTGCCGCAGCTGGTGCAATGACTGGAATTTTAAGGGCTCAAATTAAGGATATGAGTGAAAATGCTAATTGTTTTCAAACTGAAGATGCTCAGGTATATTTAAATGAGAAGATTAGTAACTTGAAGGATATTTGGAGCGACACAAAAAAGATATGCATTAAATCTACACAATCCCAAGTTAAAAGGACAAAAACAGCTATGATGCAATGGTGCAATAAGGCTGATTTAGAATTCCAGAAGGAGCTGGATGTTATTCAGGAAGTTATGAGGGAATATAAGCAGGTTGAAGCCAAATGTCGCTGACAAATGACTTAAAAGACCTTGTCGGAAGGAACGTTCATATGAAACAAAAAATGTTGATTATTTTTTTACTTATCAATTTCACACCATTTTTTGTATTGCAAAGACCACTTAATGCTAGTGGGATTGATGGTGTAGGCCAAACACCTATGATTCCAGGCAAATCTCCAGTTCGGGAAGCAGTAAAATTACTTCGTGAACTTGAGACAACCCGGAAAAATTTGAAAGGGAGGATCGAGAAACTTGATGAACTCATCCAAATCGCCAACAGTATAAAAATTCTTACTTTAGATCTTAATAATAAGTACAAGTCTTATTTAAAGGTCACTAACAAATATAAAGCCCATTGCGATGTAGACAAAATGATTGCCCAGAAAAGCAAAAGGGCTATTGGTAAATTTGAGCGTTCTGAAAAGTACAGAAATCACACATGGTTTGTTCAGAATACAATTAATGAATGTGATAAGGAAGTGAAACAACTGATTAAAATGCGTAACAAATACGCAAAATATTTGAACAACCTCGTTGAAGCAGCTCATGCAGCTGAAGAAGTTGCAAAGGTATCTGCTCGTCGAAACGACAAATATAGAATACAATACGAAATGGCCAGAGTTCAAAAGAGCCTTTTGGAAACCTACTCCAGCGGTGTAGAAAATGATGTAAGTCTCAACCGTGCATTAGAAAAATTTAGGCGTGAACAAGGCAGATGATAATATCATAAATAACTCCGTAGTTGGTAGCATTGCCGAAATAAAATGTGACTAAGAGGAACTCAAATGGAGAATTTTCAAATGTATTGTAGCCATGGCACAAGAAATGGATTGCTTCGCTTATTTCAGAATAGGTTAAAAGCTGTATTTACCATTTCCTGTTATCAAACTATTATTGCAGTCATGTTGGTTGTGTTGTGTAGTTTTCCTGTCAGAGCGGAAAGTCTAGAAAGTAAGATAAGTTCTAAAGAAGCCAAGGGTTTAATACAATCTCTTGATTTAGAAGATAGCCATTATAGTTATGCAAGCAAGAAGGATATCACCCGTTTTAGTGAGGCCATGTGGAACTTCCTTAACGAGGAGACAGTAGATAAAACCAGAAAAGCAAAAACTATCCTGAATGATCTAGGCAAGGAATGGTCACAAAAAGAATATAAACTAGACTACACTGCGGGATCTTTCCGAGCTTTATTGTTTAATGTACAACTCTGGAAGAAGTCGGTTAATGATAATAGAATAACTTTGCACTCTATAAAGCTAGGAATTGATATAGGTAAAGGTATATCTGTCTTGTCAAAAAAAGAGCCAACAACCAAGCAGTCACTTTATAAAATTAAACAAAAAATTGGTGTAACACTCCTACAGAATTCCAAAAAACACGAGTTTTATTATTTGTCGCTAGGTTTGCTGCCTAATGAGGTTTCTCCAGTGTACCAGCATATTTCTTTTTCTGGGAATATGGTAAATTTCATGGAGTGGGGTGTGACCAGAAATGGCTTCGATATTGTTCAACGTGTAAAGATTATTCCAAAACAAAAGATTTCATCGTTACCCCTGACAAATGATAAAGCCATGATTTATGAACCAAGTAAACAAAAACATGTTACTGGTGTAATTCTGATATATGGATCAAAACTGGCAGAAAAGTTGAGCTTGGTCCTTCCCTGGCTTCGAGAGTTGATCATAAACCGTACTGTACATCTCATCATTATGGAGACTGGTGGTTTCAAGGCTGTCAACCAGATAAGAAATCTCTTATTAGAAAGTCGATTGTTTAAAGACAAATCAGTGCTGAACCAAAACCCTCCTTGGATTTTATCGGTATCTCCTACTCAACCAAGCCTACAGAATTCATTAGATGTTACTTTGATAGCCACAAATTCAAAACGTAAGCTCCGCTGGGCAAAGCTTGACAGGTTAACACCATCCATATCAAACAGGATAACGCATTTTTTAAAAGCACTAATGAAGGCAGGTTAAGTACACCATGACCTTAATGATTCGCTACAACTACCTGTTGGTTTTACTTATTATTGGATTATGTATAACTCTTTTTAAAGTAAACACAGCTGCTGGACAAACGCCATCTCCAGCCATCACGCCATACCCCTCAGCACTAATTTCTTCATTTGGAAAATGTATTCCAGAAAATGACCTAGATGATCGTTTTGTCAATGCTATTCTTGAACGGTTAGACTTACAAGACACAGCAGCCTATTTGAATATACGTATACCACCAGAAGAGTTCTTAGCCCGTTGGTTCCGCATCTTTAGTGATTCAAAAGTATACATGGGTGGAACGGAGGGTATCAAAAGGGTTCAGCAACTGATTTCCCCAGAAATACTGGAACGACTTAGCAAGACTCTTGGAAGTATGGTTGATATGAGAAAAAACCTTAACAAACCCCTTGAGGCATGTATCAAAACAGCTTTTTCCCTGGAAGAGTTAATATATATCCAAATTGATCTAGCCAGAGAGTGGTCTTTGATGCGCAAAGCACAAATCGACAGAAGAGCAAATTGGCTAAAAATTCAAACGCTTCAGCGAGAGTATGAGGAAATCAGGAAGGATAGTAGAAAAGCTCAAGAGAGTCTGGATAATTCGCTTGAGAATTTTTTGAGACAATAAAGCCATTTTTATTGTAAGTGAGCCAATCAAATATGAACAACTAATGGAACCAGAATATGAGTGAAAAGAAAGAAACAGGAGGGATTGAAGAGTTAGCAGAAATTCATGCAGGTACGCATGTAGGCCGATTACTTTTGACTCTGCGTTGGCTTGGGCACTTGAAAAACGATGCTTTTTGGCTGATGACGACTTTATGTGTTACCTTTTTACTATATTGGGGAGGTATTTACCTTATTCTTGACAGTATGCACACTCAGGGAAATATCATATCTTCTTCACAGACACAATCAGTTAGTGTGAAGAAAATACCTGTTGAAGAAAAAGCAGCTCCCAAAATAAACAATATTCAAGCTCCAAAGACTGATTTTGTTTCCTGCCAAACAAGTTTTATAGCTATCAATGAGACAATTGCTGACGCTCCTATATGTGCTAAACCAAATTTTGCAATTTTTAATGAAAAGCACCCTCCAAAATCTGACATTTATGCCATGTTCGAAAGCAAACTTAGTGTTGGTGGAGTAACAGACCATGAATGTGCTTGCTTAGCAAAAATCAGTGAGTGGCCAATCACATCAGACATTGCTAATAAACTGTTAATGACAATGCAGAATGCAAATCATAAAGAAATTCCTATTGAAAAATGGGTCTGTTCACAACCATGTGATGACATAGCATCAATCCGACGTTTCAAAGGAAGTTGGCTCAAGAAATGTACTCGATCTTTCCAGATGTCTAATAAATGGGAGTACAGCTAATGGATCTTCTTATTTTGGTACCAGGAGAAGCTTTTCCATTTTTATTAGCGATATATGTCTGCTTTTTTATTCAGTGTTATACAGCTATCAGTATCTTTCGCCTAGACTCTCAAGAAAAGCGTCGCACATATTATGACAAACATCTTATTTTATCTGAAATGGTTGTCAATATTCCTCCCACTGTCGGTGTTCTTGGAACTATATATGCTTTAGCATTAGCTATAGGAGCCAGTGGCTTAGAACACCAAAGCTTTGGCCTACCTATGGATACCAACATTAGAAAAACAATCCTTGAAAAGTTTGGTACTGCCATTCTTACAACGATGGCTGGTGGCTTCACTTATGTATTGAATTATATGATAATAGCCAGAGTTCATCAGTTCATCCTTAAGGAGCCAAGCAACTCATGAGTAGGCTGAGGAGCACTCCACAATATGTTCTTTTCGTGGATCTGATGATGATGATATTGTTCATGTTGATCCTTGATGATTATAAGCCCAGAGTTAGCTACTACTTGATTGATAATGACCCTCCTCCAGGATCACTGATATATATCTTTAACAATAGTCCAAGTATGGTTTATGATGATAGAACAATGGATTGGAGAGAGCTTGAAGAATGGGAAATGGAATATAAATCTATTATGTGCCCTACAAATGTGGCCTGCCAGGATATGGTTGAAAATGTCGAGGTAGAAAACGCAAAATTTGGTATTTTGTTACCACCCAAGATTCGAATCAAAATCAGTGAACTTATACTTAATGAATGCCAAGATGTGAATTCATGTTCCTTGGATGTGGAGATTGGTAAAAATGGTCGTGTCTCTAAGAGGTACAATAAAGTCTATACTGAAAGTGCGTTTTGAGTTCAAAGTTAAATAAGGAGCTTGAACCATGAACTATTGTCATCCGCCTAAGAATGTGATCACAGCTATTTTTGTCGCTGTAATCGGGGCTATTATAGCTGCTCCAGCTGTAACATACATTAATAATATTACACAAAATAATGACCAGCGTGAGGAAAGTAGCAGAATTGATCCTGAACAATTTGTGCCAAACCAGAAAATACTGTGCAACAACCCGAATTCAATATCCAAGTCAGACCAGCCTGAGTGTCTCTCCAGTCCCATTTTACAAACCAGATCTAACAGTCAAATTTTTGTTGAAAAACCACATGAATCCTCTACTACACAAGAAGTTGGGCTCCCATTTGTAAATTTAGATCAGGAAGGTGAAAGTAGTTTGGGGAATCCCGATCAGTACTTACCAAACCAGAAAATACTGTGCACCAACCAAGATTCAATATCCAAGTCAGACCAGCTTGAGTGTATTTCCAGTCCCTTGGTGCAAACCGATTATGTCAACTCTGCTGACCTTGGTGGGCCACATAAAATCTCTACCACACGGGAAAATGAGCTCCCAAACATAAATGCAGGTGACAGGCTTCTGCATCTCAATCCATTGCCAATAATTCCTACTAAGATAGCGGTATCACCACTTGATCATTCGCTAAATAGTAATTTACCACCCTTGCAACAGGGTAATCAGCTCCTCAATAGCAATCCTCTCCCAACTTTGGATAATCTTAAGCAACACCGTTGAATAATGTTATCCGCCAAGCAAATCAATGAAACAAAAGAGTTGACTATGTAAGGATCTCTTTTAGTTGGCAGTAAAGTTTACAAAACCTGAAGCTATGTGTGAATTTGTAGCTTCTTGGTAACTGCCTTGTAAACTTCATGGTTTCATGAATACTCCAATAACATCAATATTACTGAGTTGGAACAGTATATATGTAAGGATAATAATTGTGGAGACGACACCAATGGAAACAAAAAAAATTCGCCAAGATTTTTTTATATTTTTCCTATCAGTCAACATACTGATTGCAGAGTTATTTTCCAGGCTCAACATCCTGACAAATTTTTACACATTTATATCTTGATCAAGTTTCTCTTAAGTGCTACGGGTTGCATCAACTATCTACATCAGAGGAAGTGCCTACTCACTCCGTCTAGGGCTTTGGAAGCTCTTAGTTAGGTACTCTGAAAACAATGGGGTTCATCTGTATTTCCTTGGCATTGTTAAGCTTATAAAGGGCATTGTAACAGTCAGGTGCCAATTTATCATCAGTGCTTTTTTGAACCTCAATTGCTTCGATTATGGTATTCAGTGAAAACTTGAATGAATTTTCTTCGATACTGTAAAGTAAATTTTACGTAAGGATAGCTTAATGTTCTAAACAGTAAGATTATTGCTTATTTATCAAACTACTGTCAGAACAATGAGCAGAACAAAGCTTAAAAAGAGATCTAGCGTTTCAGGTTTTGCAAATCGCGCCCAACGAAAAGAAGAGATCAATGCAACAAAAACTCAACTTGCCAATATGGAAGCCCGGATTGACTGGTCGCTCATTGCCAGAAAAAAACAAGATCCCAGGGCGTGGGCAGCTTTCGTACAGCGAGGTAATGCCTTATTGGAAGCAGTTCGTTTGCTGCAAACCATAGATCGTGGCTAGCTTTTTGGTGATACGGGGGGATTTTTTATCTAGCATCGGACAAAGTACTTCACAGTAGATTTTCACGATTGGCCCCATAATCCTTAGTGGGACTGCATTTAGCTTGATTGGTAGAATGTTCGAACTGCTCCCGAAGGGGGTCACCAAGCAGGACAAAACACCATCCAATTCGGCTTTTGCCCTTATTTGATGGGACTTATCGGGGTAAAAAATGATGTTCGATATGAAAATTTCACATATTTTTCGTTTTCGAACATAATCTGCATTCCTCCAGAGGGTGGGCAGATCGGAAAGCAGCGATAGGAAGGCACTTTGCTCCAAAGCAAAATCTCTAGCCTCATCCGCAAGATCCACTTTAATAGAGGAGTGAGTAACCAAGCGTCTCTTGAACATATCCCGCTTTTTCTCCCAGATTTTCTTATCCTTACCAGTCAGACCTCTACCAAAATTTGTATCCAATAAGAATTTTTCTTCATCAGAACTAGCCTTGGCAAAAAGCAGATCTGCTCGCCTCTGCTCATCTTGTTTCTGGCGGTTTTTATTCTTGATCTCCTCATATGCGGCATGTAGGTAGGCCTGATAGTCTTCATCTGAGAGTTTTATCCCACTGAAAAACTCCTCAAGGACAGGATCAATATGTTGCCAGGTAACTGAGACTTTTTTCGAGCAGAGCTTGTTGCGGCAGTTGAAGTGAATCTGATGAGGATTGACTATCTCTGCTAGAGTGGCTTCAGGATTGCTCTTTAGCAGCTTTTGCATATTTTTCTGGTGACGAGAAGGGTTTGGAATAGTAAAGACCATCGCTTTATCACAGTGACCACAAATCACGCTACCAACTGAGACTGGTGTTACACAATCTAGCCCCTTGGCTTTGGCAGTTCTTTGAGCGCGGATATATTTCTGTCTTGTATCTGTTAATAGTTCCTGCAGTGCCGTCCACTCATCCTCAGAGATCAGTGGTTCAAAGGTATAATCACCGCACTGGAGGCTACGAAGGTCGATTTGTATAATGTCGCTCTTTACCTTGCGTTCCCAGACGCCGTAGTAAAAAGGGTCACTCCAAAGATTCGTATTGCTGAGTTTTTTACCAGTTAAAAAAACAGGTGAATTCTTCTTGAGTTGCTGGTCAAAGCCTAACTCATTTAACTCTTTGGCAATGCGGTCATCACTCCAGCGATCATACATTTTTCTAGCGAAGGCTTTTCTCAACATAGAGAAGTAGGGTTCTTCCGGTACAAAGAAATCATTTTCATCTACCCGATAGCCGAATTTGCGAACGCCGCTTGCTTTACCCTCTTCGGTGCGAAGACGCATACCCCGCATGGTGTCTTCAGACAACTTTTTTGAATAGTGTTCAGCAAAAACAAAGGAAAAACCCAACATCATGTGACCAGCCGCGTTATTTTCAAAAGAGGCTGTGGTAAAGCGAAGGCCAATCTGCATGGTTTCCCATAGTTGGATAATTTCACCACCCTCCTGGAGATTTCTGGCACAGCGATCTGGAGAGTAGCTGATCAACCCCTTTATTTTTCCCCTCTTGATTTTTTCAACCAGCTGACTCCATCGTTCCCGCCGATACGGAACCTTGGCGCTTTTTTGTTCAGAGATGATCCAATGCTTCACGTAGAGGGCGATAATTCTCTGTGCTCGTTCTGGATTGCCACGAAAAGCATCAGTGATCTGACCAATGATACTTTCATCATATGGGTCATATTCCGGTCTGGGGGCGAGGGGGAGATTATGGTTTTCGGCAAATTTAAAGCACACTTCCAGTTGTTGCGGGATGGATTCTGCCTGTTTGCCGCTTCCTTCATCGTTACTTTTGCGAGCATAGATGGCGAAATCTGCCAAAGTCTCGGCTTGAGAATCAGAATGGGAGAGTTGAGATGACATCAGCGGAAAGTTGAAGTGATCATGAATGCTCGGTTCTGGTCTTATTCAACAGAGTCACGCCGAACGGGACGCCAGAGCGACCCCGTTCAGCCAACCCACTTCTCAGCTCAAGCTAATCAGCAAATTGCGAAGTCGATGGCGTCCCATACGACGGCAGATTGCCTGTCAGGACGCATAAATATGCGCTTGAGTCTGTTTTGAGAAGGTGATACTTGGGTGGCTGAAGACCGAAACCGGACTATCCAATTTTGGCAGATGGGAGAAGTTTTGCTCAACAAAAACGCTTTGAAATTATTTTCAAAACCATTTTTTCAAATTGGAGGAAAATTTGGCCTCTGTGGAAAATCATTTCTTTTCTTGGACGACGCTATCAAAACTCTTCCGGCCACTTCATGGCTGTATGGAGAACTTGGAGTATCTCAATATGATCTTTTCTGATTTGATAGGAGATAATATATGGCAAGCCAGAAATGACGAACTCACGAGTACCAGTTAACCGTCCGGCTCTCCCGCTCTCAGGAAAAGAAGAAAGCTGTTTTACACTCCGGAAAATTTTAAAGACTACTTGCTTGGCAGCGATGGGATTATCATCATCAATAAAAAGGCGAATAGCTCTTAAATGAGCTTGAGCAGTATAAGTCCAAACTATTTTCATCGTGGTTCGGGTAGTTCCTTTTCACTTCCCCAGCTCTCAACCCACTGTACAACTTTTTCATGAGGGATGGTTTTTCCTGCCTCTGCCTCTTCAATTCCCTTTTGGATCTGCTGAATCTGCCATTCTCTAAGCTCTGCAGCCTTTTGGTCATTGTAATCAGCCAAACGGGTTTCAAGTTCATGTAGGTCAATTTTTTCTAGAACTACGGCTAGATTTGGTGGAAAATCTCTTTGAACCTGCATGGCACTTTCTCCGATTACGGGAAGGGTAGCGATTGTCATAGCTGAGGTATTATAGCACTCCAATAATAAATTATAAAAAAATCTTTTTTAGAGCAGTGAATAGCTAATACGATTGGGAAAATTAGAACTACCTTTCCAACTCGAAACTCTGTTTCTGCTGGTTAGTGCGGTCAAGCTTCTGCTGCATGAGCTTCTTAATCTGTATGGCTTTCCTGAAATCACTCTCCGACAAGCGCATGGCCTCCAGCCCCTCCTGTAGATCATGAGCAGAGACTTTTAAGATAATATCCCTCACAGTAGCTTTAGCCATTTTCTGGGCTGCTTGGACTTCCTGAATAGTACCAGTAACCTCCAAGAGTTCTTTACGTTGAGAAGTATTCTCTTCGGTGGCGTGGATATCCTGTTCTGAGATCTGTAAATGGCGTTCCATCTCAAATGTCTCACCCAGTTGGGCAACCAGAGACTGGGAAGCCGATAGATTAGGATGTGCTCGAGCTATGCGATGGTGATCTGAACTCATTTTGATTATATCCTTGTCAAATTATGCGCTCATGGTATCACGTCGTTAATAAGCTGCAAACTCCAAATTGTGAAGATAGCTTGCAGAAATTTACATGCGTTAAAAACAATCCTAACAACCAAAAGCAATTTATCTGACAAAAAAACATCCCCAAGCATAGGGTTTCTAATGTACACTCAGCTATCCCTAGTTAGTTTTATCCGTATTTGAGTAGCTATGATTGATACTGTGAAGCAGACAAAACAATTAACGCAGATCATGTCCGAGCAAGAAATTCTTAAGGAGATGGCCCGTGATATGGATGTGGCTCTCTTTCGCCCATATGATGAATCAAAATCAGCAAAGATCCTGAGTATATCTGAAAAAGAGCTAATTGCTTTAAGACAGCAAGGCAAGATTGCCTACCTACACATCAGCGGCAAAGAGATCCGTTTCCTCGGCAACCAGCTTCTTACTTATCTATTAGATTGTATCGTTCCTGTGGGAGTTGCCACCGATACAGATTCAGACCCTGCAAAGAAATCCTCTGCTAAACATGATAAACCAGAAGCGGAATTGGTGTCAGTAGGTGATGCTCTTGCATTGCTTGGGATAGGTCGGACAAAGCTATATGAATTACTCGGAGATAAAATAATTGAATCTGTAAAAATAGGGAGGCGAACATTGGTCAAAAGAGCATCTCTTCGCCATTTTATCGATTCACAATTCAATTGAGATCGTAGTTGTTCGTCAATGACCGATAAGCAGGAAAGTATGGGTCAATGTGTGGGTCGGAACATTGTGGTAAATTTTTTAAAACTAAAAACAGTAAATATAACATAGATATATAAGCTAATAAATTTTCAGTTTATACTCCCACCCCATCCGCCAGCAAAGCTAAAAATCCACTCATAACATGTTGTAATTACTGTAAAAAATCAAAATCAGCATTCAAGAAATATTCCTGGCCCATACTACAGCCCATACTAAAAATTAAGCGAACATCAGCGAATATTCGTGATTTTAGACTTTACGAGATTTAGTAAATTTGCGAAGAGAAGCTCTTTTGATCAAAGTCCTCCTTCCTATTTTTACAGACTCAATCTTTTTATCCCCTAGTAGCTCGTATAGCTTTGTCCTACCTATCCCCAGCAACTGTATTGCATCACCAACCGATACCAACTCTGCTTCGGGTTTATCAGGTGATGGAGTAGATTTAGTTGAAATCTCTTTTGTGGCAAGGGTTTCTCCTACTGGTACTATACAATCTAGTAAATAAGTAAGTAGCTGGTTGCCGAGGAAACGGGTCTCTTTGCCGCTGATGTGAAGGAAGCTGAGTTTTTGTCGCATTAATCTCTTCTTTACGACGGGTGCGATTTGCAAAATCTGAAACGTTAGATTTCTTTTTAAGCTTTGTTCTGCTCATTGTTCTGACAGTAGTTTGATAAATACGCAAAAATATTACCGTTTAGCGCATTAACCCATCCTTACATAAAATTTGTCCTATATTATAATCTTGAAAAGAACATGTAGATTTTCAATGCAATTTTATGTGGCTTCTATTAAAATGGAGTCACTATGAATACTCTACTTGAAAAAGCCTTTCATAAAGCTGTGACCCTCCCAGATGCAAAGCAGGGCGAACTGGCTAGTGCTTTATTGTCGATTATTGCAGGAATGGAGCTGCCAAATACAAACGAAGAGCAGTTATTAACTGAAAATGGTCTTACCACCGATCAGGAAGATGAGATTTTGCGCCTCTCAAACCAAGCTGAAGAAGCAGATCCCATCAGCTCAGAAGCATTTTTGCAAGAGCTTAAAGTAATTGCCAATGCAGATTAAGCGTGATCCATCCTTTCTGAGAGCATTGAAAAAATTAGATAAAGTAAAACGCCAAGCAGTACACAAAGCAATTGAAATATTCATAGGAAACCCTTTAGATCCACGCTTAAAAAATCATCCCCTCAAAGGCAAGCTGAAAGGTCATAGAGCTATATCTGCCGATGATAATCTGCGTATCATCTTTAAGGAGGTTGATAATTACTTAGTTGTCATCTTCATCGATGCTGGATCACATGACCGAGTTTATCGTCGGAAGAAATAAAAAAATAGTGCCATATGATGCAAAACCAGCCTGGGCGGATAACCCCTCCAAAACCACCCCTAGAAAACCTAATAAAATCAAGTGCTCTGTTTATCTAAAAAGTGTGTACGGTAAACAGTAGTTAGCGGTGCACTTTCCACATGTCTAAAAAAAGTCGCTTTATATCTTCGAGTCTCCACTAGTGAGCAGACCACAGAGAACCAGTGCCAGTAGATAGTAGAGGTCGCCGAGGGTCAAGGCTGGGAGGTAGTCCGCATTTTAGAGGACGTGGGAATTAGTGGAGCGAAGGGGGGGGACGAGCGATCCGCTTTTGATGAGCTCCACCGTTTAGCCTTGCGCCGTGAGATTGATTTGATAATGGCTTGGTCTGTGGATCGGCTGGGGCGTTCTCTCCGTGATCTGATTTCTTTCCTTGACGAGATCAACGCTTAAAAGGTTGATTTGTATCTCCATCAGCAGGGGATCGACACGACCACGCCAGCATGAAAGGCACTTTTCCAAATGATGGGGGTCTTTGCCGAGTTTGAGATAGCCCACGCCAGCGAGAGGATAAAAGCAGAATTAGCCAGGACGAAAGCAGAGGGGAAAAGCTTGGTCAAGCTCGTATCTCAGAAGATATTGAAAACGCAATTAGAGATGATTTAGAGGCTGGCAAAGCTGGAATACATAAGATTGCCAAGCGTCACGGGGTCGGGGTGTCGGTGGTGCAGCGAGTGAAAAAAGAGCTTAAGAGCCACGCAAGGTGACAACAAATATCTTCAACGTGCCATTTTTCCCGTTTCGTGAGTTGATCATTAATTCCTAAAACATTCTCTAACCTTGAAATAAATTAACTTCAAAACAAGAACAAATGCTGTACAGAATGAAAAAAATACGAATAAAAATATGAAAATACGGTATTCTTCAATAACCTCATCCCACCAGATCAAGCCAGTTGGTGTTAACATTATCACAGCCAAAAACAACACAAGAGCAATGCCTGAAGAAATCCCTAAGATGACCGTTTTCATGTTAACCCGTCTTAAGCGATTCGAGGCGTTTTAAAAAAAATTAGGTGCAATTTGATTTGCCTGACCCAGTATTGATGCGGTG
>JADFZS010000080.1 GCA_015232405.1 Magnetococcales bacterium
AAAACAAAGGCAAAACCTTGGGCGTTGCCCAAACCCAGCAGGGAGATAATCCCCCTGCACCCCTAATAATAAAAATACTTTTTTTGTCCAGATTTGGTTTGAATTTACTATAACTACTGCTCATAAAGCGCAAGCTTGGGGTTGATAGTCCCCATAATAACCCCAAAACCTTTAATAGTGTAGGCCAGTAAGATAACTGGTATATAAAGAACAAAAAGGGGTTTGATTTTAATCCAAGGAGTTATGGTTAAATAGGTAGCGTAAAAAACATAGATGGGAAAGGTCATTAAAAAAAAGAGCAAAAAGCTAATTTGTCTAAATATTGAGCTGTTATCTATCCCGGTACGGACAATATATGTGTGCAGTGCCCAGCGGAATTGATGGGAAAAAAGGGCTTTGAACGATTCTCGATCTTGATGATGTATTATTGGTTGAGGTGAGAAAAACAGTTTACCCCCCATCTTACGAACTAATTTTACAAACGCAATATCTTCACCTGTTCTATAGCGAGGTTCAAACAGCTGTGGAATGTTGGTAAAATTCTCCAGCCGGAAACTTAAATTTGTGGTTGGTAGATGGAGAGGCTCATTTATCTCTTTTTCTGGCTGTTGTGGTATTAAAATAAACCATGACAAAGTACGGTCCACATGCGCCCAGATACCTTTACCTTCCCCCTGAATACCGCCACCAATCAACATCATATCAGGGTGTTTGTCTTGTAGTTCAAGATGTTTTTGTACCATTCCCGGTTGCGGTATACAGTCACTATCCAAAAGAATAACGGTATTGATTCCCCTCTGTCTACACCATGCCACACCGCTATTGCGAGCTGCAGCTGGCCCTAAGTTGGTTTCGTGACGTAAAAAAACCACCCTCTCATCCTGGCTCCAGTTTTTAAGTGTCGGACTATCCTTGGCAACTTCATCGCTACCATCATCAATCAAAATAACTACAGTAGCAGGTGGTAAATCCTGCATTAGTTTTTCCAAGAGTTGTGCAACCATATCAAAACGGTTGAGAAATGGAGTTATAAGGCAGTGTTTATAGTGAGTGTCCATGAGATATCTATATTTCTACCGGAAAAAACAGTCTGGAGATACAGGCTGGATTAAAAAAGATGCTATCTAACATAGCGCAATTGTGGGTACAGTGGCACTTTTTGTCTTTGATGAATTGGAGCTGATTTTTATAGCCATCACTCTGTAATATCTCCTTGAATGATGTCTCATTTATATTGCCAACCTCCTCTAACATCTCACAGGATGATACCCTGCCGTCACCCCAAACCACACTGTGAGCAGAGCCGCCCAAACATGGTATAATCTGTCTTTTCTCTTCCAATGTTCGCAGGGTAGTTTGCCATAAAAAGCGATGGTAGTTTTTTAGTATAGTGGATGAAAGTCTACCTTTGCCATAGTCATATTTTTGTAATATTTCAAATATTTCTGGACCAAGGCGACGTAACTCATCTACTGGGGGTAGAGTGACATCAGGATCCATTGGGTTGCCACGGACTAAAATAACCGAATGAAAATCAGGTTTTCTACTCTGCACCTCTTTCATCAACGGTATTATCTCTTCCATATTTTGGTTGCATAATACCGTGGTAATTTTAAGTGACACTCCACCTAGCTGGCGTAACGCTGCAAATGTTTCCCAGACTTGATCCCAGTTTCCCTCCTGCTTACGAATTCTATCATTGGTGGCTGCCAGACCATCAAGGCTGAAACCGACAATAAGCTCAGAGCCAACCAGACTTTTTAATTGTTTTATTTGTTCAACTGTCTGTTCTAAAAGAGAGCCATTGGTGGGTATGCCTACCACACTGGCTTTAAAGCTGGCGATGATTTTTGCCAGATCTTTGCGTAAAAATGGCTCTCCACCACCGATATCGAGCCAGAAAATGGGTCCACAATCTCTGGCAATAGTTTGATATTGTTCCAGAGTGAGATCTTTTTTACGGGTAAAATCTACAAAACAGTGGCTGCAACGAAAGTTACAGTTATTGGTGACATGAAGAATAAGATGACGTAGATTTTTTTTAAATAAAAATTTTGTAAGGCTAATTCCGTACTCTGTAATATCATTCATAAAATATACTCAAATCAGGACAGCCCATACATTAAAACAGAGTATACCTCGGAGAACAGATATTTTCAATATTAATCAAGGTTCAATACGAGCTATAGCATTACATGATGAGCCATCCGGGACAAAAGTGCGCACAGCATCTGGAATTAACATGTCAGTCTCTTCATTGCAAACATGAAGAGAGTTAATGATTTCGGGAAAAAATACTACGCATAAAAAATATGGCAGCAAGAAATAGGGGAGGCCAATACCAGATCGGCTCCACATCGGAAGTGACCATCACCGCGCCTCCCAAAAACAGTCCTGCTCCCATAATTGCAGAGGCTTGGCGACGAAAGCCAATATGAATATGCCGCTCAAGTTTTTCCAACGATTCTGAGTTGAGGTTGACAACAAGTCTGTCGTTGGCAAGTTTGTCCACTCCGTTGAATACCAACTCTGGCATTAGCAGCGAAGAGCGCGTGGCCCGTTTGAACTGTTGGGCAGCATTTTTCACCTGTCCACGGGGTCCGAGATTCTCCATCATCCACTCGCGGATGAGGGGTTCTGCCAAAAACCACATGTTGAGATCGGGGTTTATCTCCCGGCCTACACCTTCCAAGGTGAGCATGGTTTTTTGCAGCAACAGCAGATGGGGCTGCACCGACATGTTAAACCGTTCGGTAACCTTGAACAGGTTGGCAAGTAGACGACCTATGGAGATATCCTTGACCGCCTGACCAAAAATCGGCTCTGAAATCTGGCGACAGGCATCTTCAAATTCATCCAGATCGGTATCTCGGGGAACATATCCGGCATCTAGATGTACTTGGGCAACTTTAGCATAATCACGGCTGAGAAAGCCTTGTAGAAGCTCTGCCAACCAGATGCGGTCCTGGGTTTTTATGCGACCGATAATACCAAAGTCCAAGAGGGCAACTGTACCACTATCTAGTATAAATATATTTCCCGGATGTTGATCGGCATGAAAAAAACCGTCTCTGAATACCTGTTTAAAAAAGCCGGATATCAAGTTGACCGAGATCTGTTTGGAGTCCAGGCTGGGGTTGGGATTTTTTGTTAATTCGTCAATTGGTACACCGTTGATCCACTCCATGGTTAAAATTTGTGGAGAGGTTAATTCCCACAACACCGCTGGGATCATAAGTTCTGGATCTAGCTTGAAATTTTTTTGAAACTGGTCGGCTCTTGCTGCTTCAACCTGAAAATCCAATTCGTTGCGGATAGAGGCAGCAAACTCCTCTACTACCCGTTTTGCCCGAAATCTGTTCCAGGCCGGAAAGTTGTTTTCAATAAACTCTGCCAAGGTTGTCAACATACCGATGTCCATCTCGATAATATTGGCAACATTAGGTCTGCGAACCTTTACAGCTACATCTCTACCGCCTTGGGTTGTAGCACGATGTACCTGGGCCATTGAGGCAGAAGCGACAGGTGTAGGATCAAAATAGATAAAGAATTTTTCTAACGGACCATCAAGGTCTGATTCAATAATTTTACGAACAGTCTCAAAAGGGAAGGGCGATACATCATCCTGAAGTTTTTTCATCTCCATGCCCACCTCTTCAGGTAGGGCATCCATTCTGGTGGAGAGTGCTTGACCAAACTTGACAAAAGTAGGGCCTAACGCCTCCAAAGCCAGGCGGAGACGAGTAGGGGCATCATTATCCCGGCGGATTCTCCGGGTAGAAGTACGCCAGCCGTAAAACCAGGCTAACAGACGGTATGGTAGTAATTGACTGGCAAAAGGTTCAATTTTATATTTGACCAGAATATCAACAATTGCTATCAAGCGTAAAAAGGTGCGGTAATGACCCAACATCAGGCTTTAGTCGGCTCTCTTTTCAGATTCTGGTTGCTCGGATTCCGCTGCTTTTTCTGCTTGGGCAGGGGTCTTTGTTTTTGATTTTGTTGGTGAAAGGGAGAGCTTTTTGTTAATACGTGAGATAGCTTTTTCCAGCTGCTCAGTTTTTTTAACAAGTTCCTCCACATCAGATTTATAGTCATCAAATTTATCTTTGATGGGAAGATTTTGCTCATTCATCCAATTTTCAACTTCTGTTTCAAATTTTTCCTTACCTTGCTCGCCAACTCCTTGAACCTGTTTAGCCATGGACATCAA
Source organism: Magnetococcales bacterium (assembly GCA_015232405.1). Lineage (GTDB taxonomy): Bacteria > Pseudomonadota > Magnetococcia > Magnetococcales > JADFYX01. Next base: position 4,214 of record JADFZS010000080.1, read on the forward strand.
CGATTTGGCAACAACAGAGCCAAACATGGTAGATAGCTCTTTCTCCCAATTGATATCTACATTGTTGAGTATATTTTTAAAATGTAGTCCGGTATCGGTCTCTCCACTCAAGTTGAGAGCACGGGAGAAAAACAGTGAGTCAGGATCTGTGGTTTGAAACAACAAAGAGAGAAAAGCGTTGGTTGAACCGCTCATCGTAACATGGGAAATATTATCACAGTAGGTGTGGATGGTAACTCCACCCTGGTCATCCACCATCATGTAGTATGACTCTTCAAGATCCTCAACAGCAAACTCAAATATTTTGCCTGATAGTTCAGACAGCTGTTTTTTTAGATCAGGGTAACGACTAAAAAATATGTTGAGAACAACACCCAATGAGACAGCGGTTGCTGGTTGGGGTATGATTTTCAGTGGAGTTAATAGCAGAGATTTTAGCATGTAATCAAACCTTTCTGCCAATATGTATAGCAGCAATACCTAATGACATATTATGGTAACGAACACCGTGGAGACCGCTTTCTTCCAGCATGGTTTTAAATTTTTCTTGGTTGGGAAAACGGCGAATGGACTCCACAAGATACTGGTAGGAGTCACGATCTTGGGTCACATATTGACCAATCTCCGGCAAAACTTTGAAGGAATATGCGTCATAAGCTGGTTGCAGAGCCGGGATGGCAAGTTTAGAAAACTCAAGGCAAAGAAACTGCCCGCCAGGACGTAAAACCCTGACCATCTCTTTGATGGCAATATCAATTTGTGTAACGTTGCGAATACCAAAACCTATAGTGACGGTATGGAAGCTATTATCAGGAAACGGAAGCTCTTCGGCATTGCCCTGGACCCACTCAACACCAGAAACCATGCCCAGGTTGGTCAGTTTCTCCCGTCCATGGTTCAACATAGCACCATTGATATCATAAATCGTGACACAACCGTCACCTTCAAGGCGTGGATGCATCAAACGGGCAAGATCACCAGTGCCGCCAGCTACATCCAAAAGCATATCACCGGGATTAATACGGAGACGACGAATGGCAAACTGCTTCCACAACCTATGGATGCCAACTGACATCAGGTCGTTCATTAAATCATATTTATCTGCTACAGAATCAAAGACTTCACGTACTCTTCCTACCTTCTCGGCAAAGGGTATATCAGTAAAGCCAAAATGGGTGGTAGATGATTCCGCCATATGAATGCCTCAAAAAGCTTGAGAAAAAATGAAATATTTTGTTAGATTTTCTAAGGTAAGATTAGGTTTATTCACAAGGGTGATTGTTAATTGTTGTGAGTTGCCCATGAAAAAAGCTAATCTTAAAACATATCAAACTGCTGGATAATGGCTGAATTATCACTAAATTGCAACCGGGTGTACTCATGAATTTTTCAATTAAAAGACCAACAGCCTTTTCTGATCTACGTTCTTTTATAGATTTTTTAGAGAAAAATGGGGAACTTGTTCATGTGGATGTACCTGTTGATCCCAAATTAGAGATGACCGAAATCTGTACCAGACTACTGGCAGAAGATGGTCCGGCAGTACTGTTTACCAATGTTATCGGTTCTGATTTTCCCGTATTGGCAAACCTTTTTGGTACCCAAAAACGGGTGGGGTTGGGGGTGGGTAGAACCCCACAAGAGTTGGCTGAGTTGGGTCAGCTCCTCTCTGAGTTAAAACAACCTGATCCACCAAAGGGTTTTTCTGGGGTTGTGGAGTTTGCAGGGCAGCTCTCCAGGGTTCGCCACATGCCTACCAAGAGCGTTATGAAAGCCCCGTGTCGGGATTTGGTGTTTACAGGTGATGATATCGATTTGACCATGCTACCCATCCAGACCTGCTGGCCTGAAGATGCCGGACCCCTGGTGACATGGCCTGTGGTCATCACCCGTGATGCCAATGGTGGACCGATTAATTTGGGTATCTACCGTATGCAGGTCTTGGGTAAAGACCGTCTGATAATGCGTTGGCTTAAACATAGGGGTGGGGCGCAACATGCCCAGGGCCACGGTAAAAAAATGCAGGTAGCTGTAGCCATCGGTTGTGATCCCGGTACTATATTGGCAGCGGTAACTCCTGTGCCAGAGACCCTCTCTGAGTACGGCTTTGCCGGACTACTAAGAGAGGCAAGGGTGGAGACCACAGAAGGTCTATACCCGGAACTACCAGTACCAGCCCGTGCCGAAATTATTTTAGAGGGTGAGGTGGATCTTGAAGATCTTGCCGATGAAGGGCCGTTTGGTGATCATACCGGATATTATAATGAGGTGGAAAAATTTCCGGTTTTTACCGTTAAACAGGTCACCATGCGTGAAGATGCCATATATCTGAGCACCTTTACCGGTAGACCACCAGATGAGCCGGCAATTCTGGCTCTGGCTCTCAACAGAATATTTGTGCCTCTGCTGCAAAAACAGTTTCCCGAGATAACAACGTTCCACCTCTCCATGGAGGCAGCATCCTACCGGGTGGCAATCATCGGGCTTAAAAAAGCCTATCCCGGTCACGCCTTCAGGGTGATGACAGGTGTTTGGGGCTTTTTACGGCAGTTTCTCTACACTAAATATATCATTGTGGTGGATGATGAGGTGGATGTTGAAAGCATGGAGGAAGTGCTAACAGCGGTTGGTATGCACTGCCATGCAGGGCGAGATCTGCAGGTGTTGAACAACACCCCCATAGATTACCTTGATTTTGCCTCCCCGGTTGCTGGTCTTGGGGGAAAAATGGGTATCGATGCCACAACAAAAATTGGTGCTGAGCTGGATATAGTAACCCCAAGGGTTGCAGCCATTTCCGATGCCAGATGGATTAAGGTGCTGTTAAAACGATATGATTTTATCATTGATATCCGCCTGCAAGCTGGAGGTTTGGTGGCAGTGGCCCAGGTGGATGGCGAAACAGCTAATCGTGGTCTGCAAGCAATTGAGGCCATACAATATGAGGCTCCCCTTGGTACAGGGGGAGATCAGCTAATAATAGTGGACCATGATTGCGACCCCAACTCAACCGCCGACCTCTTCTGGTCAATAGCTACCAGATCAGACCCCAGCCGTGATGTGATAATAGACAAACAAAGCGGCAGATTCGCCATAGACGCCACCGCCAGAACCATCGACGAAACCGGAAGAAACTGGGGTAAAACCCTGACAATGGATGAAGAGACAATAAACAAAGTAAGCGACCGCTGGGAAGAGTACGGCCTACCGGGTGAGGGGCGGCCTATTTGGTAGGTTAGAGCATATTACATATCTGTCATTAGCCATTTCTTGTTTGTTATTAAAAGTTTATAATAACTTGAAATAACCATGGTTAAGAATAAAGGATTTTGTTGCATGTCCACCGTTGAAAGCCAAGAGCGTAGTCGTTTGCAGAGTTGTCTTGAAAAAATCAATGCTCAAATAGCATCATTTCAGACGCGCTTGGACACCTACCAAAAAGATATCCGGGAGAGCAAAGAGTATCTCTGGGAGGCTCGCCATGATATGGACCACATTGAGAAGGTGGCTGTTCGTCGTACCATAGAGCAGAAGATGAAGTCTGGGGATGTGTTACGGGAGCAGCAGGATAAAATATTTAAGATGAAAGGGTCGCCATATTTTGGGCGGTTTGATTTTAGCCGTTCCGGTCGTACCCTAAACAGCCCGGAGATTTTTTATATAGGAGTTCATGATTTTCAGGAGGAGAGTACAAATAAAATATTGATTCACGACTGGCGCGCTCCTGTATCATCCATGTTCTATGACTATGAACTAGGAGCAGCCTGGTATGAGGCTCCTGCTGGTGAAGTACATGGGGAGATTAAGCGAAAACGGCAGTTTCGTATCCATGATGGTCAACTTGAATTTATGCTGGAGAGCAGTGTAAATATCGTTGATGATGTACTGCAAGAGCAACTTAGCCAATCATCCAGCCAGGGGATGAAAAATATTGTCTCCACAATTCAGCGTGAACAAAACGCCATCATCCGCAATGCCGAAGTCTACACCCTGATAATCCAGGGGGTGGCTGGCTCTGGTAAAACCTCAATTGCTCTCCATCGTATCGCTTTTCTGCTCTACTTTTTTAAAGATAGTTTAAGCTCCCATGATATCCTGATTATCTCACCCAACCGGGTTTTTTCTGATTATATCGGCAATGTACTGCCGGAGCTTGGGGAAGAGCAGATAGGTGAGATAGATATGGAGACCATCGCCGATGGGCTTTTGGATCACAAACACCGTTTTCAGAGCTATGCCCAGCAAGCTACCCTGCTTTTGGAGGGATATGATAAATCGTTAAAAGATCGGATTAATGCCAAGGCATCTCTGGACTTTTTAAAAAAGATTGATGCTTATGTGAATGAACTAGAAGCAAAATCCATTACTCCTAGTCAGTGGCAGATGGGTAAATGTATTGTTCCTGACTGGTTTTTTGCCGAGACATGGCAAAAACACTCCGGCATGCCATATAACAGAAGGGTTACAGAGGTTTTGGCTGCCGCCAAGCATCAAATAGGAATCCACTACAATTATAATTTGAGTGTTGAAGAGGGGCGGTCTCTACGAGATGCTATCCTTGGCATGACACGTAAAATCACCCTGCTAACTGCCTATAAGGGGCTGTTTGCTTGGATGAACCGCGAAGAGCTTTTCCAGCTTTCTGGGAAAAAGCTGGAATATTCTGACATATTTCCACTTATCTATCTTAAGTTTAAATTGGAGGGGGTACAAAACCCATACCAGGATATAAAACATCTGCTTATTGATGAAATGCAGGACTACACCCCGGTACAGTACGCGGTATTGGGGCGACTTTTTAAATGTCGCAAGACAATTTTGGGTGATGTCATGCAGTCGGTAACTCCTTCCCATAGATCAGATGCCGAGCAGATTCAACAGGCACTACAGGCAGCTCCCCCTGTTAAGCTCAACAAGAGCTATCGTTCCACTTGGGAGATCATGCAGTTTGCTTTGGGCATTCTACCCAACAAAGAGCTTATCCCCATGAAACGCCATGGAGAGCAGCCCCAGATTATACAATGCTCAAGCCTTGATGAGGTTGTCACAAAACTCGCTTCTGAAATAGAGATTTTATCCCAATCAACCCATCAAAGTTTGGGGATTATCGTAAAACTGCAAAAACAGGCAAAACAGCTCCAGCAAAAGCTACTCAAAAGGGGAGTGAAAACAACCTTGCTGGATTCCGATAGCAGTAAATTTACCAAGGGTGTTGTTCTTTGTACCATCCATCTGGCAAAAGGGTTGGAATTTGATCGGGTTGTGGTTGCCGATGGCAATGATGAAAACTACTCCCAGCCCATAGATCGCAACCTGCTATACGTAGCCTGTACCAGGGCTATGCACAAACTGACAGTTTTAGCCCCTGGTAAACCATCTTCCTTTCTTCCAACGACTGAAAATAAATTTACAAAATTACATGGAGAGCTTAAAGCTGGTATAGAGCAAATTGATAGTGGATATGGTGTGGTCATCAACTCACAAAAAACTTTAGACAATCTTGTTAAAACGATAACAAACGAGAAAAAATAGATACTAAGGGGGCAATAATCAAATCTAAAAGCTCGGTAGTGGTTCTTTAGTGGCGGGTCCGGTGAACTCTCTGCCGTTGGGCATGACAACTTTTCCCATGCCTGTGGGAACCCCTTTTATAAATGTTCCGGTAAATTTTATCCCTCCAGCATATGTGTATGTGCCTTTGCCTTGGGGATTACCGTTAACATATTCACCAGAATAACTATTTCCATTTACCCAGGTGTATCTGCCATAGCCGTGGGGTTTGCCCTCAAACCACATGCCCTCATATTTTCTGCCGTCGGGGTAGGTCAGGGTTCCTTTTCCTTCATGTTCACCGTCCACCCACTCACCAATATATATCCTGCCATCCTTATAGGTTAGGGTTCCCTCTCCTTCATATTCTCCGTAGGCCCACTCCCCAACATATTGTCTTTTATCTTTAAAAGTTAAAACCCCATTACCGCTCTGTTTGCCCTTATGGAACTCACCCACATATAGATCACCATTTTCTAACTGTAATCTACCTTTTCCGCCATATTTACCATTATGCCACTCCCCAACATATCTTCTTTTATCTGGGAAGGTTAAAATCCCTTTGCCACTCTGTTTACCGTCACGCCATTGACCGATGTATCTGCTGCCGTCTGGATATGTCAAAACACCCTTGCCGTTCTGTTTACCATCCCGCCATTTGCCAACGTATATTCTACCATCCAGATATTTTAACGTGCCGTTGCCGTGTCTTTTATTGTTGCGGACTTTACCGATGTAAACCCCGTCTTCTGATTCAGTAACAGCCTGAAATCCCATCAAAACTGTTGGTCCAGAGCAGCTTTGGGTCAGGAGTAATATAAATATAAGAAATAAAAATCGTATGGTATTCATATATTCCACCTAATTTTGCTGCTGTTTTTGTTTTTTGTAATTATAGTAATTATAAATCAAAAATATATAGTCAAAAGCAAAACCTTGGGTGGCCTTGCAGGCCCCCAAACCCCCATGCTTTTAAATGTAAAGACTTAAAAACAAAGGCAAAACCTTGGGCTTTGCCCAAACCCACCAGGGAAATAATTTCCCTGGACCCATAATAATAAAAACATATTTTTTGTCCAACTTTGGATTGAATTTAATATATTAAAAAATCTGCTCTTGATCACTTGATATTGCCCATTAAAAAGTTGCATCTATTATCGTACAACTCCCCAAATGGCTGTCAAGAAAATTCCCATTATTGTTAACTTTATATGGGGTCAGCCTGTTTTAAACGGGGCTTGGGGGTTGCAGTTGTTTTTGGTAGTGGCTCCATAGTGGCCTTGGCTGGTGTCGTTGGTTTTACAATTGCTTTTGGTTGTAATACCACCGTTTCAGGGGTTTCATGTTTAATTTCAGCTTGTTGTCCTGTTATTGTGGAGGGTTGCGGTTTTATGTTCCCGACAATCTTCTCCTTGTTCGGTCGAGCTTTGGCTGCACTATCAAATAGCGCTTCAAGGGGAGTTTTTGCTCGCAACTGTTTTGGGTTCCAATGATTTTGCTCCAGCAATATCCCTTTTGCGATCTCCTGTCTGGAGAAGATAGCCTTTGGAACCAACTCTTTGTTAAATAGACGACGGGTGGTTTTAATGGTGGTGTGAGTACCATCTATTTTGTTCTCCATACGTCGATAACCAGGCCGCCAAACCAGACCGGAATCGTTGTGGGTATTGCTATTTTTGTTGGTCAGTTGTTTTATAAGTTTGCCACTCTTGTCAAAATAATCTATGCGACTGATTTTATACTGCTTGCGATCGATATATATACGCCGATGACCATAACCGGACTGTGATTTGACCTTACTGTTTTTAGGGCGGGCATCTATTATAAAGTGGAGCTTTTTTTGAAATGTAAGATCTTTTTGCCGCGTGTAGATAAAGCGTGATGTATCTTCATTTGCAATATCTTCAATGGTAAAATCGGTATCAAAAACTCCGCTGCTTCCACTACCGACAATACGGCGCATACGGGCTTTTAGAGCTGGCAGATAGACCCAATGGCCCTGTATACCATTTGCCATCTGCTTGACTAAAAATGCCACTCCCTGAATAGGCTTTGGATAGTCCAGCACCAAAACATGTTTATTAACAGCACCTTCGCCCTGTTCGCGTCGGCTATAACGACGGCCCTTACGAATAAAACGTGTGCCATCTGCGTTGGTACGGGTGATGGTTATCTGTTCATATTCAAATGGATGAAACTGTTTTTTTGTTGCGGTAGCCATGATAGCCTGACCAGATAGCTCTGCTGCTGTTATTGCATAAGCTAAACCGCCACTGCTGTTTACGGATAACAGACCGAAAACAGACACCACTACCAACTGCAACAAAAACCTTTTTTTCACAATTTCAATAATCTCATTTTAAAAGTGTTGTGGTGAATTTTTGTAGTTTAACCGGATCAACAGACTCCCTGTTACAGACAATCCGGATATTCAATGCTGCTATCGCACCACCTAAAAATAGTGCTAGATCTCTGTTGCCTTGTTGGGACAAACAGAGGCTGGTCATTGCAAAATAACTATCTGCTGCACCTATTCTATCCACCATCTGAGTTGAAAGGGCAGGTATATTCAAGAAGCTCTCTTTTTGTATATCGCACATCAACGCTCCATCAACCCCTTTGGTGACCGATAGGGTGCTGGCATTGAGCTGTTTGCCAACTTTAACTGCTAACTCTTTTAAATCGCTGTGGTGGTTGTGGGCTGCTAAACGGATTTCAGGAATGTTCATGGATACATAATCGGCCCGAGGGTAACGGGTGATGGTGTGATAACCCCGGTTCCCACTGTTTATCTGGGTATGGACAGCGAGATAACTGCTATGTTTACACAGGGCATCGACTATATTTTCCGATATAAAACCGTTGCCATAATCAGGGACAATTACAGCATCATAACCATCTGCATGGGTGGCTATCCATTGGCAGATTTCATCATCCAACCCCGGAGTCATGGGTTTGGAATCATAATAATATAGTTCAAATAGCTTGTTTAAATCTTCATCAATAAACCGCCGTTTTACCAAGGTTGGGGCATCATCAAAATAGAAAAAGGCCGGATGAATATTATCTTTTAGTTTTGAGCGGATAAAATCCTCATGGGACTCTTTTTTACCCAATCCGGTCAACAGTGTGACCTCCGATACATAATCGGCAATCTGGTTGGCAACCGCAAATGCACCACCACAAAAACGTTCCATGGATTCAAACTTGGAGGCCAGCACATCAATATTTTTACCAGTCACACCCAAAGGGGAGACGGTGGAGTATTCATCTATTATTCCATCTCCAACCACAAGTACATTAAGCCCTTGGAGGTTTTGAACCTGTTCAGCCACCTCACCAGTACCGTAATCATTTTTAAATTGTTGTAGATACTCTTTTACCTCTGGGGAAAAAAGAGAAAAATGTTGGTTTAAAAGACTGCTGGAGCTAAAGGTTATGCCATCTGTGTAGTGTATGGTTCCACCACCTGCCTCAACAGCGTTTTGCTCTCTCTCCATGTTGCCAGTTATGTCATCATCTACCTTTTTATACTCTCCACCTTTTACATAGAGGTGGGGCATAACAGCCTCTATGGCAGGTATGCCAGTAACATCATGGACGATACAGACATAATCTACACAGGCCAGAGCAGCCATACTCTCAGCTCTGAGTTGTTCAGGAAAAGCTGGTCTTCCTGGACCTTTGGAGACAAAACGGTCAGCTGTCAAGGTGACAACCAGTAGATCACCCAGCTGTTTGGCAAGCTTTAAATGGTGCAGATGTCCGGGATGGAGAAGATCAAAAGTGCCATGGCAGTGGATTATCTTTTTCCCCTCGCCACGAAATTTTTTTAACCTCTCCTTAATCTCTTCCAAGGTCTGGATTTTATTGTTGGTATCCAAAATATATATCCCTACAACATGTCTAAAATTAATTTTTTAGGGTTAATTCTTATCATAAAATTGGCGATGTTACAGCCCAATTTGCTATAATTCATTTTTTGTGTATAAATCTGGTGGAAAAGTAGCTATTCGTACCCCAAAATATCATAAGCTTCTTTTTGTTTCGTGAAAAAGTGTGTTAAACACTCATTTCATATTTGCTCTAATCGTCTTTTGGCAACCGACTGGAAAGCCCTAATTATGGCACAAAACTCAACTCCCAAACAATCTTCCAACTCCTCCTTGGACAATTTAGCAGTTACCACACTGCGGATGTTAGCCATTGATGCTGTAGAAAAAGCTAACTCGGGCCATCCCGGTCTACCCCTTGGAGCTGCACCCATGGCCTACACTCTCTGGACAAGGGTCATGCGCCATAATCCTCGTAATACAGGTTGGATGGATAGGGATCGTTTTATCCTATCGGCAGGGCACGGTTCAGCTCTGCTCTACGGTCTGCTCCATCTGACTGGTTATGATGTCTCGTTGGATGATATTAAACAGTTTAGACAGTTTGGCAGCAATACCCCCGGTCACCCAGAGTATGGACACACTCCTGGAGTAGAAGCAACAACCGGACCTTTGGGGCAGGGCTTTGCCATGGGAGTCGGCATGGCGATGGCAGAGCGACATCTGGCGCAAAATTTCAATCGTCAGGAGTATCTGCCCATTGTTGACCACTTTACCTATGCCATCGTCTCTGACGGTGATCTGATGGAGGGAGTATCAGCAGAGGCAGCCTCTTTGGCGGGCCATCTCTGTCTGGGTAAACTTATCTATCTTTATGATGACAATAAAATCACCATTGAGGGCAACACCGATTTAACCTTTAGTGAAGGGGTTGCCGAGCGTTTTGAGTCCTACCAGTGGCAGGTTTTACATGTTGAAGATGGTGAAGATATGGATGCTATCGAGGCAGCCATTCGTCAAGGTCAACTTGAGGAGGAGAGACCAACACTCATCATTATACGCACCCATATCGGTCATGGCAGCCCAAAAGTGGATAGCTCTGGAGTTCACGGTTCACCTATAAAAGGTGAAGCCATGGATGAAACCAGAAAATTCTATCAATGGCCTCAAGATCGTTTTCATGTTCCCCAAGAGGCTTTAGACCACTGTCGTTTGGTTGCCGATAGGGGCCAGGAGCAGCAGGAGGAGTGGGAGGCACGACTCCAGGCTTTCTCCACCCAATATCCCCAAGAGGGGGCAAATTATATTGCCCAAATGGATGGTCAACTGCCGGATGATTGGAGTGATGATCTGGATAATCTTGCCTTTGCCGATGCTCCTTTGGCTACCCGTGCCGCCTCTGGCAAAGCATTGAACGCTCTGGCGGATAAAATTCCCGCACTTATTGGCGGATCCGCTGATCTCGCCCCTTCCAACAACACCTGGATGAAAGATAAGGGTGAGAGAAATATCCATTTTGGTATCCGGGAACATGCCATGGCTAGTGTCTGCAACGGTATGGCCCTCCACGCTGGAGTGCTACCTTACTGTGGCACATTTTTGGTGTTTTCCGATTATATGCGTGGGGCAATGCGGCTTTCAGCCCTCATGGGAACCCATGTTACCTACGTCTTGACCCATGATAGTGTCGCTGTTGGTGAAGATGGTCCCACCCATCAGCCAGTTGAGCATATGGCTACAATGCGAGCACTTCCCGGCCTCATTACCGTGCGTCCGGCTGATGCTGAGGAGACAGCAGCGGCATGGGCTTTGGCTATATCATTAAAAAAACCCATAGCACTGGTACTCTCCCGGCAGAACCTCCATGTGTTGGACCCTGGAGTACGCTCCAATGTTAAAAAAGGGGCATATATCCTCGCTGATTGTGTGGGAGACCCGGAGCTACTGCTACTAGCAAGTGGTTCTGAAGTACAGCTGGTAATGGAGGCACACTCCTTGTTGAGCCAGGAAGGGACAAATGTACGGGTTGTCTCAATGCCTTCATGGGAGCTGTTTGAAGAGCAGCCCCAGTCATACCGTGATACGGTTCTCCCTCCTGATGTAACCGCCCGACTTGGGGTAGAGGCTGGCTCTTCTCTTGGTTGGCATCGCTGGGTTGGTGACAAGGGAGATTTAATCACCCTCGACCGTTTTGGTATGTCAGCACCAGGCGGTAAAGCTATGGAAGAGTTGGGTTTTAACCTGGATAATGTGGTTGCAAAAGCAAAGGCTCTGTTGGCTAAATAGCAGATGTTTTTTTGTTAATTGTCTTGCATTGATATCCGATCCATTGCATCGGGCTGAATAAAAGATCAAAATGAATCACCATTCAAGTCAGTTTTGAATGGTGATTTTTTATTTAAAGCGATTTCAAGTTAAGTAGTTTAGGAGAAATTTGTCTATGAAATTGGGTATTAACGGCATGGGGCGTATTGGCAAACTCACCCTGTGGAATCATATTGCCCGTAAGCATTTTTCAGAGATTGTAGTCAATGTGGGCCGTGAAGTAGGGGCAGATTTTGGTGACCTCATCCAAAATCTAGAGAAAGATAGCTCATACGGTCGTCTCTCTAATTTTTTACACGGCTTTAACGGCACAGATGTTATAGACAACATTGATCCCGAGGCAGGAACCCTGACCATCGACGGTATTCCTGTCCGTTTTCTGCGTACCGCACGTAATCCCCAGGAGATAGGCTGGAAAGAGGCCGGAGTTCGCATTGTTGCCGACTGTACCGGGGCTTTTCTCGATCCAACAACACCAGCGGATGCCTCCGGTGGCTCCATGCGCGGACACCTTGAAGCCGGAGCTGAAAAGGTTCTTGTCTCCGCGCCATTTAAAATAAAAAACAAAGGGCTGGCAACTCCCAACGACAGTATTACCACTGTAATGGGCATCAACGATGAGATGTATGATCCCAGCCAGCACTCCCTGATATCTGCGGCATCATGTACCACCACCTGTCTATCCTACATGATGAAACCGATATTGGAACACTACGGAGCTGACCAGATCCTCTCTGCCTCCATGGTAACAGTGCATGCTGCCACCGGCAGTCAGAAGGTACTGGATAGTGTGCCAAAAGCTGGCGCAAAAGATCTCCGTAAAAGCCGGAGTATATTAAATAATATTATCTTAACCACCACTGGAGCAGCCAAAGCTTTGCGTCTGGTGCTGCCGGAGATGGGAGAGATTGGCTTTATGGCGGAGTCAGTCCGGGTTCCCACATCAGCTGGTTCTTTGATAATACTCACATTAAACCTACAATCAGACAATAGGGATAACCCCATCAACCGCAGTGAGGTAAACAAGATCTACCAAGAGGCTGCCGATGGACCTTATCAGGACTATCTGATGTATACCGAGGCACAGAATGTCTCCTCTGATATAATTGGTTTTCCCAAGGCTGCTGCGGTAATTGAGGCTAGAGAGACCCATACCAGAACCGCATACACCAGGGTTAACCTGGATAAAATTCCTGGGCTACCAGAAGATGTAATCAAAGTGCTCCATAGCCACACCTTAGAGGTGCCTGTCACCCAGACAGTAATTTATGGCTGGTATGACAATGAGCTTGCTAGCTATACCAATATGTTGAGTGAATTGACTATCCATGTTGCTGATCAACTGCTTTAGGCGGAGGGCATAATAAACCATGTCAGATGAAGATAGTTTGGTTGATGAGATTCTTGCCATGATCTTACGCAAAGATGGCTCTATTCGATATGATTGGACCCATGTGAACAATCTTAAAGATATGTTAAACCCAGATACCTGGGATGAACTCAACCTTGAGTCCATCGTTGAGTTGGGCAGCAGTGAGATACCTTCAATTATGCCTGACCCCCTGGGAAGCAAACTGCAAGAGCTTATCCCCACCTCACGGGATAAACTATCCCAGGTAATAAAAGGTGTGGGAATTGAGAACGATAGCTATTCATCTCCTCTGGTGGAGGGGATAGTGATTACTCTTATGGATCTGCAAAAAACTGAGTATGGTTTTTTCGAGAATGAAACCTCGGTGGATGATCCAGAGGGTGGAGCTGTACTACTCCACGATCTTATGGAGCTTGAGATAAGCTGCCATAAAGCCGGCAGTAACAAAAAAAAGCAGGAGAGCTGCCGTCATCTATACTGGAAAATATGGGAATTCGCCTGGACCCGGCGTATCTTTATCACCGATGACCATACAGTAGATGCCTTGGAAAACCTCTACTCTCGCTATAAATTTTTAAGCAACCGCAAGCAGAACAAAAAAACATCAATCTCCATCGGCAAAAGGCCAGAGGTTTTAGAAGAGGATGATGGTAAGCTGATAAGCTAAAAGGTGATTGTTGCCCAATAGTCGCCTTGTTAACTTTGGTAAGTTATTGCAGTTTTTTGCTTGGTTTTTTTGGGGCTTTGCCCCATACCCGTTGGGAAGGGGATACGGCTCCTTCCCAGACCCATCCCATTTAGTTTTTTTTATTTCACCCAACACATTGTAAATTTGCTTATTTTATTTGCCTGTTTTCCTGCCATTCTACACCATTATTCTAAGATAAAATCATCCAGGGATATTCCATATTTATTCAATCGGCATTCAGTCTCATTTAACTCTTTTTCATTAAAATAATTTTTCCAGTTACCAATTTTACCACTTCTTATATGACTAGAACTACTGCTTATCTGGTCTCCAGCAAGAGATGTTTTTCTCTTAAGTTCAATCTGTTTCATATTTCCTTCATTTGTTTTGTCAAGCGCCGCAAAAAAAGCAGTATTTCGTTCAGAAGTAAATGGGTCATGTCCGAAATGTATTAAAATTTCTCCAAATATTTTTTCTGGATTATTTTTAAGACTTTCATAATGAAACATTTTGATTTGTTCAGGAAAATGCCTACACATATTTTTATACGTAAAATATTGTTTAATGTATCCCTCTAAAGCAAAGCTAAAAAAATAATCTTTAATTGCATCGGATTCTGTTTGGTTACTGCGAATATGTGTTTGATTCCTGAGAAATGGCTTAACGTGATTTCTACAGTGAAAAAAGTATGATATAACTTGATCTAAAGGATTTCTGTACAGATATGCGATTCTAACGTTCTTATTTTTTTTCGGAGAATATTCGTCATCGAGTATAGATATGAAGCTCTTGCCAATATTATAACCATTTTGAATGTAATTAGGGCTGTCATTTAAAAAAAGATCGTTATTATTTTTATCGTCAAATCCAGGACATTCAGCATGAATAACATTAAATATATCAAAACCAAGTGACTTAGGCTTATAGAATAATGGAGAAATATCGGTAGTTAGTATTTTATTTCCTGATAACAATTCATCGTAGTATCTAAAAAAATATTTACTGTAAAAAGTTCCAGAGCGTGGCATTGTTGCAAGCAATCTGGCATTTATTTTATTCATATTTATGAAAGATTTCTTCATCAATAACACTCTATGGATTTCACGTTTTCCATGTATTCCACAATTAGGTTCAATCTCTAAACTTTTCTTTATATGTTTTTCTGCTATTTCTATATCACTTGATAAGTAAAGTTTGCCTAAGTTATAATATGCTGATGCATAATCAGGTTTAATGGCTATAGCTTTTTTGTAGCTGATAACTGCTTCGTCCAGTTTACCCATCTTGTGTAGCACCACTCCAAGGTTGCAGTAAGCGCCTGCATAGTCTGATTTTATGGATATTGCTTTTTGGATACTTGTAACAGCTTCTTCCAGCTTCCCTTGTTCTTCTAAGATATTACCAAGATTTGAGTGATATATGGCATAGTCTGGTTTTATAGATATTGCTTTTTGGATACTTGTAACAGCTTCATCAAGGTTACCTTGCTCTTTTTGAGAGATACTAAGATTGGAGTGAGCTTCTGGATAATCTGGTTTAATGGCTATTGCTTTTTTATAGCTGGTAACTGCTTCGTCCAGTTTACCCATCTTGTGTAGTATTACTCCAAGGTTGTAGTAAGCGTCTGCAAAGTCTAGTTTTATAGATATTGCTTTTTGGATACTTGTAACAGCTTCTTCCAGCTTCCCTTGTTCTTCTAAGATATTACCAAGACCGAAGTAAGCATTTACATAATCAGGTTTAATGGCTACTGCTTTTTTGTAGTTTGTAACTGCTTCATCCAGTTTACCCATATTTTGTAGCGCCACTCCAAGGTTACAGTAAGCGTCAGCATAATCAGGTTTAATGGCTATTACTTTTTGGAATAGTTCTACGGATAATTCATGCTGGCTCAGTTCTATGGCAATAACCCCAAGTAAATTTATTGCATTAAAGTAGCTGGGAGCTCCTTGTAAAATAGCTTTGCAAATTTGGTCAGCTTCTTTGTATTGTTTAGCGTTATAATGGTCTGCAGCCAGTTTATACACATCATCAACCGTGAGAAAAGTTTGATCACTATTTGATGCTTGTGATGATTTTCTTTCTTTCATAATTTTATTCACTAATCTCTTGATTACTATGAGAGGATTTAGTCGAAATTGATTCCATAAACGCCTTCATACAAACTTGTATATCCTACACTATTCTACCGCCTGATGCACATCATCACGCATTAGGATACCAGAATAAGCGATATTTATCGCCATCGTTTGAGTTCATAGAAAAAGGTAGTGATGTGGGGCGGTAGTAGTAGCGTCACTACCATTAGGCGCAATAGGGGTAGTACCTCATCTCCATGGAATGTTCTGGATTAGGGTCATGAAGCTCCCTGGGTTTTAGAAATTTGCAAAACGCTTCATAGCCGTCTTGTCCCTCTATCCCATTAGAAGGGGTCTAATTTTAAAAAAGTTTTAAATTTTCTTAGTGTCAGGTTCGCTCTTATTTGGACCTGATAGAGAAGAACCTGAAAAGTAGGTTTGTGAAAAATTCTGTGGTGCTTTATGTACCTTTGTGCAGAAAGACCCTGGCTTTGCCCCATACCCCACTTCGGAAGGGACACGGCCCCTTCCCAGACCCATCCCATTAAATTTTTTTTTATTCCACCAACATCTTTTGCAAATCCTCTGTGGTAAATACCGGAAGACGACAAACTAGATTTTTGCAGACATAAGCTGTGGGCCTTTCGTCTATCATGGTGCGGTTTAACATAGGCCATTTTTCAAGCCTGCTCTTCTCTGTTTTATCATCAACTACCGCCAATACCATCCCCGGTAAAAAATTTCTGTTAACCGTCTTTATCAACTGTTTTGTGGTTTTGTTGGATAATGGTCCAACTATTATCACCTCTTTGGCTGTTTCAGGACCAAAATCCAAGCTCCAGAGAAGCTCGGGTGAACTTGCTGGACTATCCGCCATATAACTCCCTAGATTGTGGACTCTCCTGCTGGACTCCTCCTCAAACCTTTCATCAGAACTAAACAACGCCAGCCGATGCAAAGCAACTAATGCTGACGAGTTGCCCGAAGGTGTAACTCCATCATTCAAGAAAACTTGTGCTGGAATATCAGAAGGTTGGTCCTTTGGTGTAAGTGGTAGGGGTTGAAACGGCTCCCCCCCAAATCGGTCCAACATCTCCCCGGCAAGTCTATGGGCAGTCTCAAGATGGTTTAAGTTATAATCACTCTCGTATAGATCAAGAAGTGCCTGAATTAATTGGGCATAATCATCTAAAAATACCACATCACCGATTTTATCTCCCCTCCGGCTATGTCTGGGTTTGCCAGCCACAAAGGAGTTTTGCAAAAGGTCCGCCATACATCTCTGCGCTGCTTTAAGATAACGAGGCTCATCTAAAATCCTCCCCCCCTTAGCCAGTGCAGATATCATCAAACTGTTCCAAGAGGTGAGGATCTTATCATCTCTGGCAGGTGACTCTCTTGTTTTGCGTACCCGTAACAGTTTCTCAATGCTCCCTTTGTGTTTAAGAAATGTATCTTCTATATCTCTTGCTTCAGATAAAAGCCGCAGCACACTACGCCCATCGATGGTTCCCTCAACTGGGTCAACAAAATCATCGATAAATTCTACCTCGGCATCACCATCCAACAAATCCATTACCTCCTCTTCATCCCAAGTGTAATAAAGCCCCTCTTCACCATCACTATCAGCGTCCAAGGCAGAGATAAAACAGCCGGAATCCAAGACAAAACGGTTTAACATATCATCAAGTATCTGCCGGGCTATAAAACGATAGCTACTCTGATTGGTCAGCAAAAAAGCCTCCAGATAGGTTCTTGCCAACAGAGCATTGTCATAAAGCATGATCTCAAAATGGGGAACCTGCCAATAACGATCAACAGAATAACGATGAAAACTCCCCCCCAACTGGTCACGGACCCCTCCTGCTGCCATTTTATCCAGGGTCAATAAAGCTGGCTTGGCTATCTGCATACTGTTTGTCGTAGCAGCACGCCGTAAAATAAATGAGAGTATGGAGGGTTGGGGAAATTTGGTTCCATCACCAATACCTCCATACTTTAAGTCAAAACGGCCTTGCCAAAACTCCACCCCCTTTTGTCGGGGATCTTTGCCGCCCTTGACTGCCGGGCCGCTTTTGGTAGGAGCCAGCTTCTTGCTGAGAAATTTTTGTATCTCTGCCAAATTCTTTAGCATCTCATCACGGTTACCACCCCACTGCTCTTGCAAAGAAAGCAGTACACCGTTGAAAGATGGAAGATTGTGTCTTGCCTCTGGTGGAAAGTAGGTCCCACCATATATGGGTTGTAGATCTGGGGTTAAAAACATATTCATAGGCCAGCCACCAGATCCAGTCAAAGTGGTCAAAATACCCATAAAATGACCATCCAAATCCGGCCTCTCTTCACGATCAACCTTTATGGCAACAAAATGTCTGTTTAAAATATCAGCAGTGGCATGGTTTTCAAAACTCTCACGCTCCATAACATGACACCAGTGACAAGCAGCATAACCTATTGAAACAAGAATTATTTTTCCCTCCTTCTTGGCCTTGGTAAGAGCCTCATCTCCCCAGGGATACCAATTCACCGGATTATAGGCATGTTGCAGCAGATAGGGACTGGTCTCATTTATCAAACGATTGGCTTTTTTATTGGTTGCAGACATGGCGTAATCCCCCGATAAAGCAAGACAAACCGACAACAGCAGGCCATAAAACAGCGGTAAAAAAGTGGTTTTTTTCTGTACTTTCAATTTAGTAACAGCTCCAAATTAAAAAAGGTGTATCCCGCATTAATTAAGAAAGGTTTGCCAAAAAATAGTTCATTCTGGCAAAAAAGGAGGGCAAAACCTTAACTACTCTTTTCTTGCCAGAATATCGGCAATGCGATGGCCAAGTATTCGACAGATATTAAGGTTGAGTTTGGCAGCAATTGCCGGGAAAAATTTCATATCTTGTTGCAGCTGGGTAAAGTCAAAGACAAGAATCTCCACAGGCTCTAATGCTTGAATATTAGCCACCCGCTTGGTTGCTCGTATAAAGCCAATCTCACCAAAAATCTCCCCCGGTTTTAACACCGCAACCTGTTGATAGCTATCTTCACCTTGGGGAATCGTCACCGCTACCGAACCGTTGAGAATCAAACCAAGACTTTTTCCCTTATCCCCATGACGTATGAGAATATCTCCAGTGTTAAACACCTTCATCTCCGAGATCAAAATGGTCTTTTTAACCTCATAAAGGCTCATATCTTGAAATAGAGGACTTTTTTCCACCACCTCACCACGAACTTTCAAGGCCATGATATTGGCAAAACCCACAAGACGAAAACGGCGCATAATTATGGGGGTAATTACAAGATCTGCAACCAAAGCAAAAAACAGGGTGGCAGCAGAGAGTTGACCAAATTGAGAAATAATTGAAAAATTGGAGTAACTTAGCACCAAAAAACCCATCATAAGGGCGATGCTGGTGGAGATTATGGGTATGGCTTGACCTCGTACAGTACGACGCACCGCCATATCCAAATTTGATGTTACCCGACACTCATCGGTATATTGGGTTAACAGATGTATCGTGTCATCAACCGCTATACCAACAGCAATTACAGCAACCATGGCAGTACCGGGATTAATGGGTAGATCCAAAAGCCCCATAATACCAAAGACAAAAATAATGGGGATTATATTGGGTACCAGAGATATAAGCCCACCTTTAATAGAGGTGAAGAGTAGGGA
>JADFZS010000081.1 GCA_015232405.1 Magnetococcales bacterium
AGGAATAACCGTATTTTTATGTTTCTTAACATGATGTTACAAGCCAATAAAACTTATGTCCCGGACACTAGTGATATAAATTATTAAAATTCTATCGTAGAGAGATGATGGGCCAACCGTTATTTTGAGCATAATTCTCAAGTTTGTTGTCTGGGTCTACAGCCACAGGATTATCCACTACTTTTAGAAGGGGTAGATCGTTGTGGGAATCGGAGTAAAACCAGCTACCCTTGAGATCTAGCTGATTTTGGCCCAACCAATCTTTTAACAGTGTCACCTTTCCCTCTTGAAAACATGGTGTACCAGTGGACTTCCCGGTATATTGACCATTCTTAATCTCAACATTTGTTGCTATCAGGTGTTCTACCTCCAATGCCTTGGCTATTGGGGTAGTAACAAAGCTATTTGTAGCAGTGATGATAACCAGAACATCTCCATTATCACGGTGTTTTTTTAATAGTTGACGAGATTTTTTAGTAATAATAGGTTCAATATTTTCGGCTAAAAACTTAAGACGCAACCCATCCAACTCGTTTTTATCAAAACGGGCTAAAACACCAAGCTGGAAAGTTAAATATTCATGTATATCTAAAACACCTGCTGCGTATTCCTCATAAAAACGCTGATTTTCTCTCTCAAACAGTGGGCCATCTACCATTTTGTTTTTTACCAAAAACTGTCCCCACATATAGTCGCTATCTCCAGCCAACAGAGTATTGTCTAAATCAAACAGTGCAATAGTCATTTTTTCTCTTCTTATAAAAATTAAAATTCGTCCTTGTTTTGTAACGGTAATTGTCTAAAATGTAAAAGAAGAAAAGGCGAATTATTGTGTTAAAAAATTGTTGAACACAATTTATAAAAAAAATAAAAAAAAAGCTTCACTTAATGTGAGTTTAAACCGATAAGCCTGATAAGAGCATTTTTTGTCTTTTTATACCTCAAGTGAGGAGAGCCACGTGTTTAGTGCAATTCCAGCCGTAACTACTTTTTCTGTTACTAGTCCCACAGCTCAAGCGGCAGCTTCTGAGCAAGTGACTAAAGGGCTAAAAACAAATGATGCTGAGCAGTTGGAGACCAGGAGCGTAAGAGCTCTTAAGGAAGACGACCCAAATCAGCGTATTGACCCGAAAAAAAGAGAGGAAGAACGGCAGCCTCCAAAACAGGCCAAAGACAAAACCACCTTTCAATCTCAACCACAGCCAACCCAAGCACGAGAACCTGCTCAAAAAGCAGATATGGCAGTTACCAATAGCAAAAAGCCCTCTGTTGATGTTATAGTTTGATATAACTTTAACTTGATTTTTGCTGGGGTGTCGTTATTCGTGACTACCTAAAAAAAATGCGTGGGCAGGGTAAAAGCCCACCACGTACGACTGTTTGTGATATGTTCTGGTCCTGGTTAGGCTCTTTTTTGGGAATTGCCTCTGTCGGGGTGTTGAACTATAGATTTCTTGCAGAATCTGATGCGCTTCTATTGATAGGCTCCTTTGGTGCTTCTGCTGTGCTGATCTTTGGAGCCGTGTCTGGTCCCTTGTCGCAACCCAGAAATCTACTTGGTGGTCATTTTATCTCTGCCATGGTAGGGGTAACAATGTTACAGATGTTTGGTGATACACTCTGGTTGGCTGCTGCACTCGCTGTATCTGTATCAATTTTTTTGATGCACCTAACCAGAACCCTACATCCACCAGGGGGAGCTACAGCTTTAATCGCTGTTATTGGCTCTAACAAAATTCATGCTTTGGGCTATATGTATGCTATAGTACCAGTTACTGCTGGTGCTGCTGTTATGTTGTTTGTTGCCTTAATTGTCAACAATATACCGGCCCAAAGACAGTACCCAAAATTTTGGTTTTAAACCGAATATTATATGAATATGTTGTAGAGGGTGACATAATCCATATTTTTTGGTTCAATATGTGACATGGCTTCTAAATCACAAAAAAAGGCGAGGGGTATTCTATGTATTGATTGTCGCCATTTTAAAATTACATGGCAACCATCTCACCCAAGAGCCTGCAGCGCTATGGGCTTTAAAAGCAAAAACTGGCCATGCTATGAGGTTTTAGCCAGCTCAGGGGAGCCTTGCCTTAAATTTTCTCCCAAACCAAAAAAAGAGAAAGACAGCAACAAAAAAGCTAAGGATAACAATCATATATCCTTAAAAGTTTAATGTTCAACAAAAAAGTAGGGGAGGTTACTCTTTATTCTCCTGCCCTGTATCAAATCCAGGAATCTTCTCGTGTATTACCTCGTCTAACTGATCCGGCCTTAAATGTTTTTGTGCATAATCTAGATATACTTTTTCTTCCACAAACACTTGGAACAGATCTGGGTCAACATGTTGGTCTTTTTTCATAAAACCAAGAATTTTCAAGGAAGCTGAAAGACTTTTCGGCTGTTTATAGGGTCTGTCAGCTGCCGTTAAAGCCTCAAACACATCGGCAATCGCCATAATTCTTGCAGGTAGGGACATCTGATTACGATACAGTTTGTCAGGATAGCCAGTACCATTCATGGTTTCATGATGAGAGCCGGCCATCTCTGGAACATTGGCAAGATTTTTAGGAAAAGGAATGGTGTCAAGCATTTTTTTGGTGGCAACGACATGGTGATTGATTACCTCACGCTCCTCATGTGTGAGGGTTCCCTTGGCAATGTTAAGGTTATAGACCTCATTCTCTGACAAGAAAGGCTCTTCTACTCCTTCTGGTGTTATCCAGCGATAGTTAGAGATTGCGACAACCCTATCTTGTCGCTCTTTGGACATAAATTCACCACCCATGTTGGACTCTTCAATAAAGGCTCTATCATCATCAATCTGTTTTATTTTTTCCTTCATTTGCGCCTCTAAAGCTGGAATCTCGTCAGCTTTTCCCGCCTCTAACAGCTCCACTTTTTGTTTGAGAAAATCTATCTCTGCATCTCTTTTCAAAACCTCAAAGCGGGTTACAACTGTATGTACACGGTCGTAGATTGTCTCTAGTTTTGTTGATTTATCCACAACATATTCTGGTGTTACCACTTTTCCGCAATCGTGCATCCAGGCAGCAATTCTTATCTCATTTAAATCCTCTTCTGTGGGGTTGAAATCTTTACACTCACCATAATTTGATTTACTTGCTGCTTTTGCCAACATATCAGCAAGTATCGGTACACGATCACAGTGGCCAGCTGTATAAGGTGACTTATCGTCAATGGCTCCTGCTATCGCTTTGATGAAAGATTCAAATAGTATTTTCAGGTCAGCAATCAACTTTTTATTGGTCATTGCAATAGCAGCCTGAGAGGAGAGGGACTCTGCAAGCTGTTGATCTTCCAAGTTAAATGATCTTATCTCACCTGTGCTTTCATCTTTAGCATTGATAAGCTGCAAAACACCAATAATCTCGTTTTCATGGTTTTTCAAAGGTACTGTCAAAAACGATTTTGATCGATATCCGGTATTTTTATCAAAAGCTTTTGTACCTGAAAAATCAAACCCTTGGGCTTCATAAGCATCGGGAATGTTGATAGATTTTCCCTCTAAAGCAACATAAGCAGCGATCATTTGTACGTTTGGTTTGCCGTCTTTATAGAGGGGTAGTTCTGGGAAGTTGATTTCAACCCCTGTTGTACCTCCCATAGCAATGTTGAGGGAGTCTGTGCGAATTATTTCAAACTTAAGGGTTTTTTCATCTGTTTGGGTGTAAATAGTACCCGCATCAGAGTTGGTTAACTCCTTTGCACCAATCAATATATTCTCAAGAAGTTGAGAAGTATCTTTCTCGGAGGAGAGGGCTATACCGATTTTATTAAGCTTGTCAATACGAGCTAAGATACTGTTAATACGTTCATTATCTTGTGTTTCTGCGGTCTCGTTTTCCATATCAACACCTATATTGGAGGCTTTAAATCAGCTAATTTTATGTATATGAATGTGTAATAACAATCTTATTTGCTTAGAATACTTCAACTTTTACCTTGATTCTAGTTATTTTACAGTTAGAGCAGATAAAGACAAAAATATTCCAATCTCTATAGTAAAATTGAATTTTGCTTAAATTGGGTCGATTACCATAAGAGAAATATTTTGTCTTTTGGAGGATAAATAAAATAGTTAGGAGAATTAGAACAGGTGGTCATTTGGAAATAAACACCCCAAAAAAGAGCTGATTTACACAAGAAACCCTTCATATGTTTTTTTACATAACGTAGATTATGCGTCGTATACACACTTACTTTCTTTAACATTGACAATTCATAATAATTAATATATTCAAATAGATCATGGTTTAGATGGCATATTTAAGTCGCATAATTAATATTATGTTAAATTTTATATGTGGTGGTTCATCGGGCTTTGTCCTGTTATTTAGCTTCGCATATTTTATCCCCTTTTTGTCTTGAGGTTTTTTGTTTTTTTGCTTACACACCCTTAATACTTTATATCTCTTAGACTTGCTGTATAGAGTCTCAGAGCATAAAATCCCTGAACAATAGAATTTTATTTTTGCCTTATTAGAAGGAACAGAACTCATCATGCGTCGTATATTGGTAACTAGTGCCCTCCCATATGCTAACGGGCAGATTCATCTTGGCCATCTGGTTGAGTATATTCAGACTGATATTTGGGTTAGATATCATAAACTATTAGGGCGCGAGTGTTACTATTTTTGTGCTGATGATACCCACGGTACACCAATAATGTTGCGAGCCAGAAAGGAAGGGATAACCCCAGAAGAGCTGGTGGCAAAAATGCACGACAATCATCTGCAAGATTTTCATGGCTTTCATATCGAGTTTGATAACTACTATACAACCAACTCAGAAGAGAACCGTCTGTTATCTGAGGAGGTTTATCTAAACAATAAAAAAACCGGGCATATTCAAAAAGATACGGTACGACAAGCCTATTGTGACAACGATAAAATGTTTCTACCAGACCGTTTTATCAGAGGAGTATGTCCCAGTTGTGGAGCCGAAGACCAGTATGGTGATGCTTGCGAAGCCTGTTCCAAGACCTATTCACCATTAGATCTACTCTCCCCTGCCTGCTCAATATGCGGTGAAAAACCGGTTGAAAAGGATTCTGAGCACTATTTTTTCAAGCTTAGTGATTTTGAGGAGTTTCTCAAAAGCTGGACCAGCTCTGGAGCACTACAGGAAGAGATGGCCAACAAGCTTGATGAGTGGTTTGATTCCGGCCTGAAAAACTGGGATATCTCCCGTGACGGACCCTATTTTGGCTTTGAAATACCCGATGCTCCGGGCAAATATTTTTATGTGTGGCTCGATGCTCCTATAGGTTATATGGCCTCAACATGGAACTATTGCAAAAAAACCGGGTTGGATTTTGATAAATTTTGGAAGCAAGATGATTATGCCGAGGTTTACCATTTTATCGGCAAGGATATTCTCTATTTTCACACTCTTTTTTGGCCTGCCATGCTCAATGGAGCAGGATTTCGTACTCCTACTTCAGTATTTGCCCATGGATTTTTAACAGTAAATGGGTTGAAAATGTCCAAATCCAGAGGGACATTTATCAATGCTGATAAATATCTTGAATTTCTCGATCCCGAATATCTACGCTATTATTATGCTTCAAAACTCTCTGGCAGAGTTGATGATATTGATTTAAGCCTGGACGATTTTATTTTAAAGGTTAACAGCGATCTGGTTGGCAAGGTGGTTAACCTGGCTTCACGTACATCTGGCTTTATTTTTAAACGTTTTGCCGGAAAACTCTCTACTACATACCCAGAAGATAGCGGTTTACATGATAAATTTGTAGCTGCTGGTGAAGAGATTTCCCAATATTATGAATCAAGAGAGTTTGCCAAAGCCATGCGAGCTATTATGGTTTTAGCCGATGATGCAAACCGCTATGTAGAGGATAAAGCTCCGTGGAAGCTGGCCAAAGAACAGGCCGACGTTGAATTGCAGGAGTCTTGTTCTGTCGCTCTCAACCTATTTAGAACATTGATGATATATCTGCAACCTGTATTGCCTAATATGTCTGAAAAAGCACGTGAATTCCTTGACCTACCCCCGTTCACCTGGGAGTCACGCAGCAAACCTTTAGCCGATATAACCATTAAAAAATTCAGCCATTTAATGGGCCGTGTTGACCCCAAAAAGGTTACAGCTATGCAAGATGCCTCAAGGGAGTCTCTGGCCCCTACTCCACCTACACAAAATAGTGATGGTAAAAAAGAGGATAAAAAAGGTGAGAAAACCGGTCCTGAAATAACCATTGATGATTTTTTAAAGGTTGATTTAAGAGTTGCCGAAATTGTTGCAGCCCAGCCCGTGGAAGGGGCAGACAAGCTACTACAATTAACTCTCGATTTTGGTGATGAAATTGGTAAACGCAACGTATTTGCCGGAATCAAGGCTGCTTACCAAAACCCGGCTGAACTACTGGGCAAACTGACCGTAGCAGTTGCTAATTTAAAACCCAGAAAGATGAAATTTGGCCTATCCGAAGGGATGGTGTTGGCAGCAGGACCAGGAGGTAGTGATCTCTTTTTACTGTCACCAGACAGTGGTGCCAAACCGGGAATGAAGATTAAATAGATATGACTAAATAGTGCTGGGGGTGTTGGATTAAGATGTTCAACTACCCTCAGCAGTAACTCTAAACAGTTGCGATAGATCCATCTGCCCTCTTAAAACTTTTAATACACCATCTTGTACCAAAGTACGCATACCCTCTGACATAGCTGTTTTTCGCATCTCTTCTGCCGAAGCGTGACTTACAATCTGTTTTTTCAGGGCATTAGAGGCCACCAAAAGCTCATGGATGCCAGTTCTGCCTCTATAGCCTGTCTTACCACATTTTCCACAGCCTGCAGCCTCGTAAAGAATAGCCTCTTCTTGAACTGCTTCAAGTTCTGCAAAATACTCTTCACCATATAGCCTAATTAGCCGCTGCCACTCTTCATTGTTGGGCTTATAGTGTGTCTTGCAATTATCACACAGTGTGCGTACCAAACGTTGGGCCAGAATACCAAGTAGCGCATCGGAAAAGTTTAAGGGGTCCATACCCAGATCAAGAAGCCTGACTATGGTTTCAGAAGCAGAGTTGGTATGCAAAGTAGAGAAAACAAGGTGACCAGTTAATGATGCCTCAATACCACTATGGGCTGTCTCACTATCACGCATCTCACCAATAAGAATAACATCTGGGTCGGCACGAAGAAAAGATCTAAGAGCGGTCGCAAAATCAAAACCGATTTTATGATCAATCTGAACCTGCTGCAGACCTTTTTGGGTAATTTCAACAGGATCTTCTGCAGTCCATATTTTTCTTTCAGGGGTGTTGATTCTACCGATAACAGCATGGAGAGTTGTTGTTTTACCTGATCCAGTAGGTCCCACCACCAACAGGATTCCTTGGGGATTTGAAACTAGCTTATCTAGGTTTTTATAGTTATTTTCTGATAAATTGAGTTTATCAAATGTCAACCCCCCACCAGAGGCCAACACCCTGAGTACAGCACTTTCACCATAGACAGTCGGTATGGTTGCGACTCGCAACTCTAATGGTTGCCCTTTAACTCGCACCACAATTTTGCCATCTTGAGGTTTGCGACGCTCGGCAATATCCATTCGTGCCATGATTTTAATACGTGATAACACAGCTTTGATATGGGTTGATGGAATCTCTAAAGCTTGACGACATATTCCATCAATCCTCAAACGTACTCCAGAAGGTATATTACCCCGGCTAGGCTCAATGTGAACATCAGAAGCCCCGGCACGTTGAGCGTCAATTATCAACCTGTTTACCAGCTGGATAATGGTACTCTCATTTTCATTGATCTCTCCAGCCTCTTCACCTTCATCCAAGCGGTCGGCATCTTCAACATCTTCATCTTCTAGTTTACCAGCCAAACCATGGAGATAAGATGAAACCGAGCCACCACCGAGATATTGCAAAATATCCTCAGCAAAACCCACACGGAAGATATATTTTTTAGCAGGTAGCGCTCTTTGGATCTCCATCTGCCTGCTGGCATCGGTGGGGTCATCTATTAAAATAAGTAGCTCATCATCCAAAGCTCCAGCCAAAGGAACCCATAACTGTCGTCTTAGATAAGACATGTTTAGCTTTTTCAACAAAGCTTTTGGTGGTGTTACATTGGGGTCATAACGCATGAACGGAATCTGATAATAGCTCTCTAAAGAGGCCGCTACGACTTCAGGGGGTATTTTTTTATCAGAGACCAAAAGGTAGGTCATGGAGACTCCCTCTTTTTTAGCCCGTTTTTTAAACTGATCAATCTGCTCCCAGGTGATCATGTTTTTTGCGACTAAATATTCGTAGGGATCATTAGTACCTTCAAACTCTTCATGAAATTTAGTGCCAAGAATTTTTGCTAGATGAATGGCAAATTTAAGATCTGCTTCTGTAAAATAATCTCCGCCAACTTTATTGATTACCTGGATAACACCCAACAGCGGAGCTTTGTGGCGAATAGGAACTATCATCATAGATTTACTACGAAAACCAGAACGACGATCATAGCTTCCATCAAAACGCAGTGTTTTGTGGATATTTTCCAGCTCTTTGTTGTCATTTGCATCTTTGATCAACAGCTCTTTACCACTCACAGCTACATAACCAGCTAATGAGTTAGCATTTACCCCCAAGCGAATTTCAAACAACTCCTGCCCGGTTTTAAATTTTGAGACAATTTCTTGACCGTTACGAGCGTTTTGATAGATGGTTAACCGTTGACCTTGAAGAAATTTCAGCATCAGCTCTTCAACTTC
This sequence comes from Magnetococcales bacterium, assembly GCA_015232405.1. GTDB lineage: Bacteria > Pseudomonadota > Magnetococcia > Magnetococcales > JADFYX01. Next base: position 8,767 of record JADFZS010000081.1, read on the forward strand.
TGGAAGAACATCAGCAAAAGTGACAGATTTTTTTATTTGCGATTGAATTTTTGCATACAGCTCCTTCTTCTGCCCAGTAAGTTCTGGGAAGGGATTGGAGTTATTTTCCTGATTGTTGGAGCTGCTGGTCATTAAGAACTATTTCCTGCTTTTTCTATTATTACAAACGCTTGGGCAAACCCCCCTTCATCACTTAAGCTTAAGTGAATGTTAAAAGGCTCCATTTTCTCCAACCGTTTTGCAGCTTGACCACTTATCAAGATGGATGGAGAGCCATAGCAATTATTTGTTACGGTAACATCACGAAACCAGACTCCCTCACGCATTCCGGTTCCCAACGCTTTGACAAAGGCCTCTTTTGCAGCAAACCTTTTTGCCAAACAAGAGGCTAAGTCACTCCTTGCAATGCAATAATCGTGCTCAATTGGAGAGAAGATCCTGTCAATAAACCGTTGACCAAAGCGGTCTATTGAATTTTGCAGACGAGAAATTTCAACCAAATCTGTGCCAACACCAATTATCATGTTGCAGTAGAGTTCAGTTGCGCTTGACGCATCAGACGTTTCATCTCGGCTACCGCAGAGGGTAGCCCATCAAACAACGCACGAGAAATGATAGCATGACCAATATTTAGCTCATTAATTCCTGCAATAGCGGCTATCTCTTGCACATTGTGATAATGTAAGCCATGACCTGCGTTAACAATCAACCCCAACTCCTGGGCCTTTTTTGCCCCTTGGATGATATGGTGTAACTCACGCTGACGTTCCATATCATTGGTGGCATCGGCATATTTTCCTGTATGCAACTCTACAACAGGTGCTGCAACCTTGTAAGCAGCCTCTATCTGTTGCTCCTCTGGATCTATAAACAGAGACACCCGAATTCCCACTTGACCAAGACGTTTAGTTGCATTGGCAATCCGCTCAATATTTCCCACAACATCAAGACCACCCTCTGTGGTTAACTCTTCACGTTTTTCAGGAACCAAGCAACAGTCAGCTGGTTTGTACCCAACAGCCAATTCCACCATTGCTTCTGTAGCCGCCATCTCTAGATTGATTTTGGTCTGAGCTGTCTTTATTAAAATTTCTACATCTCGATCTTGAATATGACGGCGATCTTCACGTAGATGAACTGTTATACTATCTGCACCGGAATTTTCACATAACAGCGCTGCCGTAACAGGGTCAGGATATGGGCTGCCTCTTGCTTGACGAACAGTTGCAACGTGATCAACATTTACCCCTAGTTTGATCATAATGGTCAATTATCCTCTTTATGGAGTTACTAATGTATCCTTACTTGTACCTGCTGGAGTGTTGATTATATCACGAATAATACCTGGGGTTAGAGTGGAGAGAGGACGGATCTCAACTTCTGGTTTGCTTAACTTGCCGTTAACCAAAAATTGCGACTCCAACATTGCCCCCCTGCTCCCAGTCAATAATGTACCCAACACTGGAATTTTGCTCACTATTTCATCTAAATTTTGCAAAGGTCGAATACCGACAAGAAGTTTGATTCGGTCTTCGGGCAGATCCACCATACCAGACAGAACAACCTTCATGGCAGGTCCGTCCAACTCCATGGCATTGGCACGTAATATACTATCCTCAAATATCAACTCCCCTTGAAAACTATTGTATCTAAAACCTTGGGTGTCCAGGTCAGGACGGTCTCCCACTACCAACTGTGGAAGATCTTTTAATGAGAATAGCCCAAGTATGGTTGAGATAAATTCAAGCTTGGCAAAAGAACCACTGCGAAGTTTAATCTGTCCCACCCCAGTCAGATAATCTTTAAACTCACCACCAGGGGGGATAAAACCATCTAGAGTGATATCAAGAGAACCCGAGCCACCATACATGAAACCATCGTTTACATTCAGGCTCTCAAGGAGGCTGCCCACATCATCACTCTCCATATTAAACCAACCAGTATAAAAGCCAGAACCAAACTGATAAGGCCATAAAACCTCACCATTCATAATGGCCTCCCCATCACCCCAAAGTCCCTGTAAGGTGTGAAGTTTAAAAAATCTTTTTTCTACGTCAATATCTGCAACAATAAATGTAGCTTCATACTGTTCTGCCATTAACAGCCGTTGGGATTTAAGTTTAATATTAACCCTGGGCCACTCTCGATCAACAATTGGCTTTATCTGTTCAACCTCTTGACCTATTTTAGTCTCCCAAAATGGTGATAAATCAAGAAGGTCAAGGTCAGCCCTAACAAGCCAGTCACCTAAACCGGAAGCCACAGGGTTGGTCTGGGCTATGCCAACACGACCTTGGGTCTCTCCAAGGCGAAATTTGCTTAAGTGTAGCTCCCCTTGATTACTGGATACATCCCAACGCCCATCACCATCAAAACCTAAATTACCCAAGCTTGCCCCGATATTTGAGATAACAAGTTTACCATCAATATCAAGTGCACCGGAAAAGCTGATATCACCTTTTTCGCCCTGGGGCTTCTGCCAGCCCATAGTACCACTGATATTAAGTGGGTCAGCAACCAACTTCGCTTTTACTTTAAACTTTTTGGCTTGAGCAGGGCGTTTTATATCCAGCCAAAAAGGGGCTGTACCAAAAAATTCTCCATACGCTCCAAGTAGTGGAGAAAACCACTTACCAAGCCGTTTGTCGGTTATAGCACTGTTAAAACGGGCATCAAATTTAACAGTTTTTGGGTTTGTATAATCAAGAAGGTTGATCTGTCCATGGACAGGAAATTTATCGAATGATGATTTTATAACTGACACCCCAATTTTTTTCGGTTCTATGGACAACCACCCTTTGATATTTGAGAAAGGCTCATCTAAAAATGGCAGAGTTACATCGGCATTGCTTAAGCCCATTCTGCCAGAAAAAGTGGTGTTTTTTAAATTCCAAAGGGGAATGGTGACCTTCATATTTACATCACTTCGACCTGAAATACGACTGCCAGCCATACCAATAGCTCTATCCCATTGCAGGGTCTGACTCGCCATTATCTCTTTCCAAAGTGATTTCAAATCTGCTTTTTTTGCCCCAAAAGCTACTTCTACAGTTGGTTTGTGGGTTAAATCTTCAATTCTTGCCTCACCATACACCCTTTTACTGTTACCAAAATTAGCTTTTTTAACTTTACCAACAAAAGACTTTCTATCAAAAACAACAGATCCAGTTATGTTGCGAAGGGGTAAAATACCGGGAAAAAACCTTAAAGACATATCGCTTGTGTCTGCCGCTATATGAAATTTTGTCTCCCTCTCCAATTTGGTTTTAAGATCTGGTTCAAGATCTTTATTTATCTCAAATGGAATGTTTTTCAAAGGGCCTTTGATTTCAACGCTGGCATGATTGATTATGCCATTTTTTAAAGAGGTATCCAGCCAGTTGACAACACTGTCATGCATAATGCCATATGGGTAATAAAATTTTGCTTTATCAACTGGAACACCACCAGCATCAGCTACTAAATCAATTGCAGGTTGATCACCTCCCAATCCGGTTAGCAGAAACCTACCATGGGCTTTACCATGGAGATTATCCAGATCAAACTGTTCTACATCTAAACGAGTTATACCATTTTCTACTTTAATCGACCCATCAGCAATTAGCCCGGTTATTGGTAGTGGCCAACGAAACATTTCCGGCCATTTTATCACACCCCACCCAGCATGAAGTCGCCAATATGAAGTGAACACTTTTAATCTTTGGTCCCAATCCAAAGAGGCGGTTAGATCGATTGGACTGGAAAAGCCTTTAAAAACCTGGATATTTGTAAGGTAGGATTTAAAAGTACTGCCGTGTAGCTCTCCAACAGATAGCTCTCCTATCCAATCTCCTGTGCTATCTTTTTTACCATCCAGTTTTAAAGTTGTTGTCCATCTTTTTGTTGGAACCTTGGCAGAAAGTGATATCTTTAAAACCCCCTGAGGACGAAATAATACTGAAGCATTTACAGAAGAGAAATCTATTTTTGCAGGTTGGTTTTTATCTTCTACCTGTTCATCAAGCCAAAGAACTTTGCTATCACTGAGAGTCACAGATGAGAAAGGTAGAGGTGTCATCGGTGGTTTTGATGATGAGCTGTTTGGGTTTTGGGAATAGAAATTTTTGTTGCCGATGGATATATTACCGTTGTCACGACGATGAAGTTTAATATCTGCCTTTTCTATAATTAGGTTGATTGAGTTAAGACCCATTGCCCATTTAAAACCGGAAAACCTCACAAGAAGGGTTTCGGCCTTAATAAAAGGTTCTGTTGTTTTGTTATGTGAAATGGATATTCCTGATCCTTCGATAGCTAAAAACATACCTCCCCTTATAGAGAGTCTTTGCAAATCGATATGAAATCCACTTTGTTGGGATAGATAGCTGCTGAGTTGGGGAATAAAACGGTCAAAGTTTGGCGGTGCTATGGTAACCCATGCAGAAATAACAGTAAAAATTAACAGTGGAAGTAGAATAAAGACATAGAGGAACCTTCGCAACCAACACCCCAGATTAGATCTAGGTGGACAATGGGCTGGTTCTGGAGGACACTCCTCTTTTGTAGCCGTTTCTTCTGGTTGGGTCATAGGTTAAACTGGTTGCTAATTCCATAAGGTTGGTAAAGAGGACATTATACAGGAAAATATTTAAATATTCATGGGGTAATAGAGAATGGATCAGTTGGGAGAAAAAGCAGAAATATTAGAGCTAGATGAAGAATGTAAAAAAGCAGTTTATGAGTTAGCCAATAAAACGGCCCACCCAACAGATGTCACCAAACAGATTGAACAGTTTTGCAATTCACATTCAGACAAACCAGAGCATCTTTCACGTTTAGCGAAAATGTTGGCAACAGAAGTTTACCGCAAACGTCTGGTTTTTGCTTTTGGTAACAGCCCATTTCTATCTCAGCTTATCCAAAAATGGCCTGAATTTTTGGAGGAGCCAACAAAAGAGAACCCACTTGTCCCAAGCAAAGAACAGTTGGTAGATAAAATATTGTCCTCTGCATTTAGTCGTAAGGAGGCCGATTGCATTATCAGGCTGACAAAACAGCGAGCATATCTTGGTATAGGTATGCGAGATCTAACAAAAGAAGCGACACTGCTAGAGACAGTCCAAAGCTTGTCAGATTTAGCAGAATCGTGTCTTGAGGCGGCATATCAATGGTTGGATCGCTGGTTATCAAAGCAGTATGGTCATCCCATAATTTCTGTTCCAGACCAACCAGACAGACCAGCTAAATTCACTATTCTCGGTATGGGTAAACTTGGGGGCAGAGAACTCAATTTTTCATCAGATATAGACCTTATATATCTCTACGATGATGATAGCGGTATGACAGATGGTTCTCGATCAATTCCTATAAAAAAATATTACTCTCTTCTAGGTAGAGAATTGATTCAGTTTCTTGGTAAATCAACCGCTGAAGGTAGAGCCTTTAGGGTAGATCTGCGTCTACGACCAGAAGGTGAGAGCGGTGATCTTGCAATTTCTACCCGTTCAGCCGAGGTGTATTATGAATCCTGGGGCCAAACCTGGGAGAGATCAGCCATGATAAAAGCTCGCCCTGTTGCTGGAGATATTGCAGTTGGTGAAGAGTTTTTAAAAAATATTCGCCCATTTGTATTTCGCCGTTTTCTAGATTTTGCGGCTTTAGATGCCATTCGCGAAATGAAACGAAAAATTGATCGCAAGCTCACCGCAGCACAAGATTATCAACGCAATGTCAAGCTTGGTTATGGTGGCATAAGAGAAATTGAATTCTTTGTTCAATGTCAACAGCTTATCCATGGTGGAAAAATTGTTGAGCTACGCAACAAAGAAACCCTGGTTATCTTGCAAAGGTTGGTGGAGCATGACTTATTAGACAGAGAGAATGCTACATTTCTTACCGAAGCTTATGAATTTCTTAGAGTTGTCGAACATCGTTTACAGATAGAATGGGAAAAACAGACACACTCACTACCTGAGGATCCTGGCAAATTTGAAAGGGTAGCAAAACGTGCAGGATTTACCACTGCCAAAGAGTTAAAAGATAAGCTGACCTATTACACTGATGGGGTACAAAAAATATATTCAAACCTGTTTTTTGATGGTGAGCAAAATACATCTTTAGCCCCTGATAACAATTTAACAACCCTTTTAAATTGTAATTTAGAGAGTGAATCTGCACGAGAGTGCCTACAAAAAGCAGGATTCCAGAATTTAGAACATACCAAAAAACTGATAAATATTCTTAATGAAGGTCCAAGGGGCATGGCCCTAACTGAACATGATCGACAGTGGTACGAAAAGATAACAGTTCCTCTGTTGGGTGAAATACTCCACGCCCCAGATCAAGATCTGGCTCTGCAACATTCAGAATCATTCCTGTCACGTTTGGGACATAGAGTGAGCTATTTGGCTATGTTGGTGGAGAATCCGGCAATACTTAAACTGTTGGTAAAGCTTTTTGGTACTTCCCCCCTACTCTCACGTTTTTTAATTCAACATCCAGAACTTATGGACCGCCTCTCTTTTGCAGGCTTTTTTACCAAAACTGTCAATAAAGGTGAATTGACTAGCTCCTTAAAAGAGCTTTTGCAACAGAGTGAAGATCAAGAATCTCGTTTTAACAGTTTGCGAGAGTTTAAAAACACCGAGAGTTTACGGTTGGGAATTGGCGACCTTTCAGGAACAGTAGAACTTCAAGAGGTCATGAGTGGTCTCTCCAACTTAGCCGATGTGGTGTTGACACAAGTTCTTCATGATGCCTGGCAAGAGTTGGCCCAACGCCATGGCAACCCCTTTTGGGAGGATGAAAAAGGTATACATCAAGCGCCATTTGCAATAATAGCAATGGGTAAATTGGGTGGTGGTGAGTTGAACTATTCATCTGATCTTGATCTTATTTTTATTCATGGAGGATCTGGTGATAACCAGATGACAGACGGTAGTAAACCTATATCCAACACGATATTTTTTTCCCGGCTTGGGCAGAGAGTTATCACAGCTATATCTGTTATGACTGAATCAGGTAAGCTCTATGAGCTTGATATGCGTCTACGACCTTCTGGTCAATCAGGTCCATTGGTCACTAGTTTGGACTCTTTTATAAATTATCAAAAAAAAGATGCTTGGGTTTGGGAACATCAAGCACTTACAAGAGCAAGAGCGGTTGCTGGCAATCATGAGTTTATCCAGGAATTAAACTACACCATAAAAAATATCATCTGCCAATCCCGAGATATTAACAACCTTAGAAAAGAGGTGGTTGAAATGCGGGAGAGAATGTATAAAGAGAAGCAACCAGCCAAGGATTATATTGATATTAAACAGAGTCGTGGTGGTATTGTTGACGTAGAGTTTTTGGTGCAGTTCTTAATATTGGCACATGCTGCAAACACCCAAAAAATATTACAAAAAAATGCCTCTAAAGCCATACACTCTTTTAGGTTAACAGGACTTCTAGATGGTGATGATTGTACTGTTCTGGAAGAGGCATATTATTTCTACCGTTTAGTAGAAAACCGACTAAGACTCCTACATGATCAATCGATAAACAGTATTGGACCAGATATTAGAGTACAACGACAACTACAAAGACTTTGTGGTTTAAGTGAGGATGAAAATATAATATCTGCAATCAATAGCAGGTTTGCCGCTGTATACCCAATTTACAATAAAATATTAAAACCGGATTCTTAACAAAATGGACCACATGTTAATTTGCGCTGACCCTGATGATATGGAGCAAGAACGACGTAAAGCCAAACAGCTAAAAAAAACCACCTGGTGGAAAAACCGTATTGGCGAGGGAAAATGTTATTATTGTGGACAGCGTAAACCTCCGAAAACCCTGACCATGGACCACATGACACCATTGGTGAGAGGTGGAAAAACCACAAAAAGTAACTGTGTGCCAACATGCAAGGAGTGCAACACCTTAAAGGAAAACCTACCTGCCCAAGAGTGGCAAGCTGTAAAGGATAAAATGGTAAGATAGAAAAGCAGTATATATGGCCTGTTATTGCTGCTCTTTTTTAATATCAAGCCACAAGTTGGTTAAAGAATAGAAATTATAGAATTGTATATTTTTTCAACCTACATTGTTTAAAATACGTCTACGAAATTTTACACCTAGTTGCTCCTCAGCAATCTGACGACACGCCTCAATATCTACACCTTGTAGACCATCAACAGCAGTAGCAGTTACATCAGGTATATGGGTCTTTACCACCCTGATAAAATCTAACATTGCTGAGTAAGAGTTTTTCATAGCTGGCTGACAGTGTCTGTTGTAGGTCTGTTCATCTTGAGCATTTAGAGATACTGATATAGCATCAATAAGCCCTTTAAAACGAGGGGTTATATCTTTGCGATATACTAGGTTGGCAAGACCATCGGTATTGATTCTTACCTTTTGAGCGCCACGCTTTTTCACCTCGCTAGCAACCTGCAACAGCACATCTAGTCGTAGTGTCGGTTCTCCATAGCCACAAAAAACAATCTCTTCATAGCTGGAGAAATCACCCATTGCTTGGATTATTTCTTGGGCCGAAGGGTTATGTCTTAGGGTTAAATCATAATTATGGACAGTGGGTTTACTCCATTTAGGACAAAACTCACAATGCAGTGTGCAGCCTTTGGTTAAATTTATATAAAGCCCCTTTCCAATTGGGTAAGCTAAAATTTCTTTATTTATCTCTTGGGAATTCTGCTCAATGCGAAACAGTTTTTTGTAATTTTCAGTTGTAGTATTTGCTACCTCTTCTAAAGAAACACCCTTTAGTTCTGCTATTTTTTCTGCAATTTTAACCACATATGACGGCTCATTACGTTTGCCTCTATGGGGAACCGGAGCTAAATATGGGGAGTCCGTCTCAATTAAAATACGGTTGAGTGGGGTGCTTTTAGCTATTTCATGAAGAGACTTAGCTCCCTTAAAGGTTAAAATACCAGAAAAACTAATATAAAAACCATATCCCAAGGCCCAATCTGCCAGTGCTTGGGTTCCGGTAAAACAGTGGATTACCCCACCACAAGCAACAGCACTCTCCTCCTCTAAAATCCTTATTGTTAACTCTTCAGCCTCACGGGTATGGACCACCAGAGGTAAATTAACAGCTATAGCCCCACGAACATGGTTGCGAAAAACCTCTTCTTGGCGATCTTTACTGCTAAAATTGTAGTGAAAATCCAAGCCTGTTTCACCAACTGCCACAACTTTTTCACCTCTGGCAGCTGCAACAATAGCTTCAACTGATGAATCTTGAGCATCTTGGGCGTTATGGGGATGAATGCCAGCACTTGTATAGACATTGGGATAACGGTCGCATAATGCCAACAAATTTTTAACTTCCGTTAATTTAGTAGAGATAGTATTAACGTAACCTACATTTGCAGCTCTACATCTATTTAATACACTATCTAAATCCCCCTCAAAGTCTGGGAAATTTAGATGGGCATGGCTATCTGAAAAAATCATTCTTAAGGTATATTCCTACAAAAATATGGCGAGTAGCGGTATCTATTATGGTGGCGTCATAAAGTCTGAACTGTTTTAGTTAACCGTGAAATAGATCAGTTGAGAGATAGCGGTCACCACGATCAGGTAGAATCGTGACAATCACAGCAGTTTTTTCAGGGTCCATCTCATTTGCCAAGGCAACAGCTGCTGCCACAGAGCCTCCGGCTGAGTGACCGGCAAAAATCCCCTCCTCCTTGGCTAAACGGTGGGTAAACTCTTTGGCTTGATCGGCCGATACATCCATGACCCTATCTACTCTCTCAGGCTCAAATATTTTTGGTAGATACTCCTTTGGCCAGCGACGAATACCGGGAATTTTTGACTCCTCATCTGGATGAACACCAACAATTTGTATGTTTGAATCATGTTTTTTAAGGGCTCTTGAGACCCCCATTATAGTACCCGTAGTCCCCATAGAGCTAACAAAATGTGTTACTTGCCCGTTGGTCTGCTGCAATATCTCTGGCCCGGTGCCATACACGTGAGCTTTCCAGTTATCTGAATTGGAAAATTGATCAAACATAATTCCCTCTCCAGCATTGACCATCTCCCAAGCTCTATCAATTGTGCCCTCCATTCCACCCTTATCAGATGTTAGCTCAATATCAGCTCCATAAGCTGCCATTACCGCCCTTCTTTCCACTGTCATGCTCTCTGGCATCACCAGTGTGATTTTATACCCACGCCTTGCAGCGATCATAGCTAACGCGATACCAGTATTTCCACTGGTGGGTTCAATTATTCTAACTCCTGGTTTTAGTGTTCCTCTCTTTTCTGCTCCTAAAAACATTGAGAGAGCAGCCCTATCTTTAACCGAACCGCCAGGATTGTTACCCTCTAGTTTAGCAAATATTTTAATATTTGGCGTATCTGGACCCAAGCGAGCAAGTTCTACAAGTGGAGTATTTCCTATATATGATTCTAATGTTGACACCTTACTATACCTCTAACTATAGCCAAACATCTCTTTGGCCTGATGATAATCTTCCATAAAGTCTACCTCAAGCCACTTCCGACCCTTGGTGTAGGTAATGCCATAGCGAAATTTACCCATATGTTCTTCCAAGGCATCTTCCCAATAAAATGGAACCTGGGCATCAGACATATTTCTAAGAATAGAAATAAGGCTATCTATTGATTCCACTTCAGTTATTTTACACATACCAGCAAATTCCCCCACCATATTACGAGTATCTTCAGGGATTATGCTCTTTTTTAAACGGTAAGGTAGACCGTGAATGGCACAGGCTTTCATCTCTTCAGGATCTTGGCCTTTATCACCATCGACAACAAGACTGTTGAGATGATCAGAGTTAACCAACTCATCTAAAATTTTAGTATCGCAAATAACATCACAGTTAATAAGCATAAATCCAGCACCCATATGTTTGGCTGCCAATAGCAAAGAGTAGCCATTATTTAGCTCTACATGGTTGTTGCGAATAACCTCTACACACTTATCTTGATAACGGGCATGTACATCATCATAATCTTTGCCTGCCACCAAAACCACATCATCATCTATACCTAGTCTTGCCAATGTTCTAAAATGTTTGTCGAGAAAAGTCTCTTGCCCATCTATTTCAACCAAACCTTTGCTTTTGTCCATACCTAGACGTGAGCCAAAACCAGCAGCTAATATTATAACCTTCATAAGCCTCTCTCATTTATTTCTTATATTTTTACACTAAGTAGATTGTTGAATTTAATTGTTAATATTTACCTGTCTACTATTTTGGCAGAGGTGCAAAAAAATGTACCGTTTAATAACTTAGCGATTAATTCACACTTGGTTTTGATAAGCCAAACACAGGAAGATATTCAACTGATATTTGAACATCATCTACTTGAATTTACATATCTAAAACATCCAACAGCTCTCTTTTGGGGCTACTTTTCATTTCATAGAGATCTTGATGCATCTCATTAAATTGATCATGCCAGTTAATTTTCTGGCTATCGACAAAGTTCCATAAACCAATACGGTCGGGACGTAAATTTGATAGAGTTTGCAAGTTTTTACTAAAAACAGGGTCAGACAAATTTTTTATAAGTTTTTGTAGAGCTTTTTGAGTATGTTTGGTCAATTTAAATTTTACAATGACCTTGAGCAACGTATCATAGGTAAAACTTGGTCTGCGCCCTTCATATAGAGACGGTTGACTATCTCTAATATGCATGGATACCAAAGCACCAATCAAAACCAGGGTACCATGGCGTAGTTCAATACCGCTCATTGTACACGCTTTTTCAAATTCATGCTCTGATCTACTACATAAAGTGCTTCCATCCCGCATGAGGTTGGAATATTGATATAGAGCTTTTGTAAGTCTGAAAACAAACTCCCTATCGCTAAAATTATGGATGGTGAAATCTCTAAAAAGTAGATCAAAAAGTGATTCTAAAGGTTGGCAAAAAAGCTTATCAATCATTCTTTGGCTATGCTCAAAGCGCAAATCTTCCATGACCTGCAACTTTGATACACATTCACCCAAACCACTAACCAAAAATGCTTTTGGCATTAATGAGAGAACTTCATAAAAAGCAAATACATTTTTGGGTACACGGGATTTAATGGTCTCAAAATCACCACCAATTTTTATTGGCAACGCAGAGCAACCTGAAGCAAACCCATCGTTTGAGAGATTTGTGAGCAGTATTGATAGATCCCGATTTCTTCGACTACAAATCAGTTTACAATAATCTACCAATCTACCTCCACCAACGACCAAAATATGGCGAAACTGTTTATCCTTCAAAGCGGTATCTATGTTGGATAGGGTCATAGCCCTATTCATGGTATCAACTGGTATAGATTGTTTTTTCAGAGCTTTTTTTAAGCTCCCATAGTTGCTATCTCGCATGATAAAGCCAGACGTAACTATCCTATCAATTTTATGGTCAGCTATCAGCTTTGATAAAATTGAGCGCGAGAAATGATCTTCAAATATTAATTCTGCCATTTGGATTATTAATAGTTCTCAACAGTATTCTTTATGTTTATAATATGGTTATCCTATTTCACTGTAGCTTGGGTGTCTGGAAAAAACAGAGCTTTACTGTTCCAAAAATATAAAAGAGCCGAACCAACAGTAGCAAACACCGCCATTATAACATATACCTGCTCATAATATTGAGCTAAAGGTATGGAATCTGGGCGCAGAAAAAAAACCAGAGCCAAAGCCAATACAGAGCCTCTCAAGGTAACTGTATGTTCAGGTGTTGGATCAAAAATAAACTTAAAAGCCAAAAGATAAAGTCCAACAGCTACAACCACGTAGAGTTGATATTGAGGTTCAACCACATTTATTATATAGAGACAGGCAAGAGGAACAGAGACCAGATCAGCTTTCACCTTTGCTAAAAATGAAGCTTTAATCACAACCCTGGATGCACCTGCATACTGCTTGACAAAAACTACCAACAGATCTCTAGCTATTATGACAAACAGAAACCAGAGAGAGAGATATCCTTCGTTAATTAGCATGATAGATAGAGCAAAGTATGATATATGGTCAACAATGGGGTCAAAATAGACACCAAACACAGAACCCATATTATATTTTCTGGCAATTAGACCATCCCAGGCATCAGCCACAAAAATAAGAATAAAAACCAAGCATATACCAATACGCAGATTGACTGATTCAGAAGCAAACCAAGCATAAAAAAGTGGCCCAATCAACAAAAAACGGGTGATGGTTATCTGATTTGGAGTAACAAGTGGCGATTGATTTTCACTCATATATTATTCCTAAAAAAGTATCTGTTTTAGATTTCAGCAAAAGATAATAGTAACAAATTTATAACCACATGGCTAACAACTAAACCGAGCTATGGCATTAATCTATAACGGATAAGAGAATTTTGGGGTAGACGGTCAAACAATAAAAAACAAAAAAATAAAGAAAATTGGTTGCACTATGAACAAAGCACCATTAATGTAGCCAGCTTGATGTAGTCAACAAACCTCAAAAGTCCCGTTCGTCTAGAGGTTAGGACACTGGCCTTTCACGCCGGTAACAGGGGTTCAATTCCCCTACGGGACGCCATTTTTTCAATGACTTATTGTTGCTTTTTGTTCGATGTTCGACGCTTGTTCGACGCTCCTGCTACTGGCCTTGTTCGACGCTTGGCCGCGGCGTTTCTGCCGGCAGTGGTGTCTGGCTTGACGTAAACGTCTAATATCTGGCTTCCCATTTTGTGGCCACTCATTGAAACTATTTCCGCTTCAGTGGCTCCGGAGTTACCAAATTCTGTTAGGGCTGTTCTGCGGATATCGTGGAATGTTAGGTGTCTCTCGATACCAGCTCTGTCACGAAACTTTCTGAAGATTCTTGAGAAAGATCTGCATCTGACCCGGTTGTCATCACCCTGATCGACATATGGCCGACCATCTTGCTCTGAGATAATTATATGGGTGGATGATCTATCTAAGGCATCTATTCGCTCTATTGAGTTTGGGGATAGAGGAACCCATATTTTTTTTCCGCCTCGGCGTTTTTTTTGAATGACCTTTAAGCCCTCACCATCATATTGATCCCAGGTAAGATCAAGGATATCTTGCTGTGGTAGGCTTGTGTCGTAAGCGATAAGTATAGCAAGGGCTATAGATGGCCTGGGAGGGATGGTGTTCCCAGTAGAGGCAGTACCACCCTCTTCAGCTGCTTTTACAACATCCATTATCTCTTGGGGAGTCCAGACCTGGTCTCTA
>JADFZS010000082.1 GCA_015232405.1 Magnetococcales bacterium
TTCAAATTAAAGTGACATAAAGTCAAAGGCAGAACCTTGGGCGGCCTTGCAGGCCCCCAAACCCCCACGCTTTTTAATGCAAAGGCTTAAAAACAAAGGCAAAACCTTGGGCTTCGCCCAAACCCAGCAGGGAGATAATCTCCCTGCACCCATAATAATTTATTCTAATTTAATATGTTTGATTTTGGTTTAAAATAACCATAAAAAAAGGCGGATCTGGAATAATCAGATCCGCCTTTTTTGTTGCTACGTTTGTTTACTGCTTACTATTAGCCAATAATAGCGTTTAGTGTGGGGCTTGGACGCATGGCTTTGTCTACTTTTGCTTGGTCGGCATCGTAGTAACCACCGATGTCTACCGGGCTGCCTTGGGCTGCTAGTAGTTCGGCAACGATTTTATCTTCGTTGTCTTCTAGCTGTTTGGCAATTGGCGCAAAATGGGCTTTGATATCGCTGTCATCATCTTGGGCTGCTAGTGCTTGCGCCCAATATTTTGCGATGTAGAAATGGCTGCCTCGGTTGTCAATCTCGTGAACCTTACGGCTTGGGGATTGATTGTTAACTAGCAGTTGGGTGGTAGCTTCATCTAGAGCTTTACCAAGAACCGCTGCTTTTGGGTTGTTGTTAACGTTGCTCAAATGCTCCAATGACACTGCAAAGGCAGCAAATTCACCCAGTGAGTCCCAACGTAGATGACCCTCTTCAACCATCTGCTGCACATGTTTTGGTGCAGAACCACCAGCACCGGTCTCGAACAGACCACCGCCATTCATCAACGGCACGATGGAAAGCATCTTGGCACTAGTACCAACTTCCAAAATTGGGAATAGATCGGTTAGATAATCACGAAGTACGTTACCTGTAACAGAGATGGTCTCTTTACCATCTTTTAGACGTACCAAAGATGCTTTGGTCGCCTCAACAGGGGA
Source organism: Magnetococcales bacterium (assembly GCA_015232405.1). GTDB lineage: Bacteria > Pseudomonadota > Magnetococcia > Magnetococcales > JADFYX01. Next base: position 930 of record JADFZS010000082.1, read on the forward strand.
TAAGATTTGCAGATCCAAACCGTTGGTGTCGTGATCTTTTAGATATTCATTAACTTTTGCAATTAGCTGGATATCATGAGCACGTTGATCGCTCAACCAGAAAATAGCTGGTGAACCACTGGCGCGTGAACGATTTACAGCCAATTTTACCCAGTCTCTGATGGACTCATCTTTGGTCTGACACATACGCCAGACATCGCCCTTGCCTACATTGTGCTCAAGTAGAGTAGTGCCAGCAGCATCGACAACCCTGATAGTGCCATCACCTGGAGCTTCAAAAGTTTGCGGATGAGAGCCATACTCTTCAGCTTTTTTTGCCATCAAGCCAACATTGGGGATACTACCCATGGTTGACGGATTAAATGCACCGTGCTCTTTACAAAAATTAATACACTCTGCATAAACACCAGCATAGCTGTGATCAGGAATAGTACACTTGGTGTCGGCCTCTTTACCATCTGGACCCCAACCTTTACCACCACCACGAATAACAACCGGCATGGAAGCATCGATAATAACATCACTAGGAACGTGAAGGTTTGTTATGCCTTTGTCGGAGTTAACCATGTAGAGGTCTGGCTGTTTGTCCATACATGCCTGAAGATCAGCCTTGATCTCGGCAATTTGGTCAGCTGGTAGAGATTGAATCTTGGTTTCAATATCACCCACACCGTTGTTGGGATTAACACCTAGTTTGGCAAAGAGGTCTGCATGTTTATCAAACACCTCTTTAAAATAAACTGATACACAGTGACCAAAAATGATTGGGTCAGAGACCTTCATCATTGTGGCTTTCATGTGTAGTGAGAAAAGAATACCCTGCTCTTTACAGTCGGCAATCTCTCTCTCATAAAAAGCCCGCAGAGCTTTTACACTCATACAAGAAGCGTCGATAATCTCATGCTCAATGATGGGAGCTTTGGCTTTCAATACTGTAACTGAACCATCGTTTGCAACAAACTCGATCTTGGCATCGCCAACATTGGCAGCTTGTACAGTCATTGATTTTTCAGAAGAGGCAAAATCATTATCTGTCATTGTGGCGACGTGGGTTTTGGAATCTGATACCCATTTGCCCATTCTATGTGGATTTTTACGAGCAAATGCCTTAACCGCTGGCGGTGGACGACGATCAGAGTTACCCTCACGCAATACCGGGTTAACCGCACTACCCTTTACTGAATCATAACGGGCTTTGGCATCTTTTTCGGCATCGTTTTGGGGATCTTCAGGATAGTCAGGAATATCATAACCATGCTCTTGCAGCTCTTTGATTGCAGCCTGTAACTGAGGGATGGAAGCACTGATATTTGGCAGTTTGATTACATTTGCTTGTGGGGTCTTAACCAATCTACCCAACTCAGCCAAATCATCTGTTTGATGCTGGGCTGGGGTGAGCTTTTCCGGGAAAACAGCTAGAATTCTACCCGCTAAAGAGATATCTTTCGTACCTACAGATACCCCTGCTGCCTTGGAAAAAGTTTGGATAATAGGGAGAAGTGACCCACTAGCAAGTTGTGGTGCTTCATCAACTTTGGTGTAAATGATATCTGGCGTATTCTGGTCTGACATGTTTTTACTCCATATTGATAGGATCGGTTCTTGAACTATTTTAATTGTAGGCGTGTCTATTGTTCTAAAGGCATCCCCGGATGCAGCAAGTTTTTCACGGTTTTATGAGACCCCACAATATCGACGCTGGTAAAACAGCATACCTAGCTAATTAATATTTGCTTGAATGTCAATGGTAAAGCGACATACCATTAGTTTAATATGTAGTAGGAATTGCCTGTAACCGTTTGTAATGTATATGTTTGACTATAAAAATCCTACTGTTAAAAAAAACCAAAAAAATCATAATTTTAATGTGGCAATTTACATTGCAGTGCACAAAAATCGGCCTATAAAATTTCTTTTATTAATGTGAAATTAATAAAAAAGATATTTCCCAAAAAGGATAAAGCTGTGGACAGTTGCAGTTTTTTTTAGGCAGACCGACTTTGCAGCACATTGACTAAGAAAATACAGAATGGAAATTAGGAAAAAGAAAATGAAAATCAAGCTGAGTTTCACCACTTTTTTAGTTTTAATATGGGTTGCTTTTTCATCTGCTTCTCTACATGCAGACACAAATGATGAGCATAGTTTAGCCGTTCAGGCCTACAAGCAGTTTGCCAACGCCTTTATTACAGGTGAGTTTATCACAGCCAGATTGTTGTCAACTGGGGATGCCAGAAAAGTAGTTGGACGTAAGGAGGAGTTGGTACGCAACGGGGAAAAGTTGTTGGCAATTGAAGAGCCAATGTTTATGATCGTCAGTGAAATCGCCACGCCTGAAGGTGATGAGGTTTGGCTCCATGCGGTGCAGATTGTACAGGGCAGCTCCCAGGAGGAGATGTTCAAGCCACCAGTACTACACAGGCAGTTTGTGACCTTGTTAAAAGAGAGTGGCAAATGGAAGGTTATCTCTTTTCAGGATGATAAGGAGAAATGTTGCTCAGAATAATCACTGAATATCAGCAATACATACCTGGTTTCGACCACCATTTTTAGCTCGATACATAGCCATATCTGCAGCATGTAAAACTGCATTGGTATCTGCCAATGGTCCTGAATGTGGGTAGATAACAATACCGATACTCACCGTTACTTGCAGCCCATCGACTCGTAGATCTTCAACTTTTTGCCGAAATCTTTCTGCTGCATCACCAATACCAGGGGCAACTGTGTTTGGCATGATCACACAAAACTCTTCACCCCCATAACGGCAGCAGAAATCAACATTACGGAAATGTTCTTTCATGGTTTTGGCTATCGCCTGTAATACTCTATCCCCCTGATCATGACCATATTTATCGTTAAATGTCTTGAAATGGTCGACATCAAAAAACAGAAAGCCAAAATCCAGATTATAACGCTTTGCCCTGGCAAACTCATCCCGGAGCAGCTCATCCATACGTCGTCTATTATATAATTTGGTCAATTCATCAACATGGGATAGATTTCGCAGCTGGTCTTCCAGCTTTTTTTCCGCTGTTATGTCACGAATCAAAGTTGCCGAACCGATTAAATTTTGCTCATGATCGCGTATTGTCGAGGCATAGATACTTAATACATGATTGTTATAAACAAGGGTCTCAGGGATATTAACACCCGATTTGTTTAAAAATTCCCCAAGAAGCTCCTCATCATCAAATAGTGAAAGAAAACCCTCTTTAATAATCTGTCTGTCACTTTTGTTGAGCAGTCTTTGAGCTGCAGGGTTGACTAGAACCACATCACCTTTTTCGTTGGTGGCAACAATACCCTCTCTTGCCCCTTTTAGTATGGTTGTTAGTTTATTTTTTTCAGACTGTAAACCCTTATGGGTATTACGGAGATCGTTGCACATCTGGTTGAAAATCCGTGCCATATCACTCAGCTCATCGTGGCCTGTAACCGGTACTTGCTGATCTTGGTTGCCGTTAGCCAGGTTTCTCATGGCATGGGAGACCTGGGAAATGGGCTTTATGGTTGCTTTTCTAACAAAAAATACCAACAACAAGAGAGCGATGCCTATACTTACAAGCATTGTAGAGGAGTGGATTATCGCCTCATCCAATTGTTGTTTCCGCGTTGTAATATCAAAATAAATCTCAAAAGCACCCAAAAACTGCTCGTTGTTCATTATGGGTACATAGGTTTCAACTACATCAATTTTTAGGCTTTCACCCTCCATTGAGGGGTTGTTTGTGCTAACAGTTTTGGTAAAAACCTCACCTTTGGCAACAAGATCATGAAAATATTTTTTATCGTTCTTTTTGCCAATCTCACTATCTATGGATGAAAAGACTATCTCACCACTTGGGGAGAAAAGACGGTATTTGTAGACATTAAAATCATCGGCTAGGATTTTAGCTTTTTTACGAAAATTTTGTGATATACTCTGCTTATTGGTTGTTATTACAGAGTCTTCACGCATATTGCCAAGTAGATGAGAGGCAACCCGAACAGCATCTTCCTCGGTATTTTTTGTTAAAATAGTGGTAAAACCAGGTATGGTAATATATACAGAATATATAGGTAGGATAACCGCTACTAATATAGATGCAATAAAACTATTTCTTAAAAAACGGTATTTCAGCATAGCTTTAAATCTAAATAAGTTGTTGAAAAGATGGGGTTTTTGTTATCACTTTTAATTAATGTACTTTATCGCAGCTTCTATAATTTCTATCAGGCTACATCACATTTTTGGCCCCTGTCAAGAGGCAAAAAATGTGATGATGGTTGTGGTAAAATATTGCTATTGATATGTTTGATGTTGCCATTAAAAAAAACTCGTAACCATCTAAAATTAAAAAACAATGTTGGTAAATGTTTGCCTTGGTGAGCAGGCAAAATCGGGTGTTATATATATTATCGTAAATTCAATTGTATTTTGTTATAAAATAAACCGTTTTTGTCTGCTAGTTTAGGAGTTGTGTATGGCTGCTGCAAAAAGATCTTCTCTTGCTGGTGTAACTATTCTTCAGCTTTTGGAGAGCAAGTTTTTTTCTAAATTTTCTGAAGAGCAAAAAATTGCAATAAGTAAAAGGGATATTTTCCATATGGTTAAAGATGGAGAGTATCTATTACGTAAAGGTGATAGCAGAAAATGTCTTATTGTTCTGATGAAAGGTGAGGTCAATGCTGTCAATGATAAGGGTAAAGTGGTTAATCGTCAGATAGCAGGTTCAGTTATTGGGGAAATTTCGTTTTTAACCAAATATCCCCGTACCTGTAGTGTGGTTGCAAATGGTGATGTGTTTGTAATGGAGTTGGATGAAGAGACGATTGAGCAATTTGATGATTCTCTAATTCTGTTGATAAAGGATATATTGATAAAAGTGTTGGTGGAACGCCTTACAGAAATGGATAAAATAAAGGCACGGAAAAAGAATAAAAAAATATCTAATGCGAAAAAGAAAGAGAGAAAAAAATTAAAAGCAAAAATTAATAAAAAGAGAAGAAAAAACGACTGGATATTATAAGCTCCACTAAATATGGCTAATATATAAAAAAAAACCGCCTGAGCATATCCCTCAGGCGGTTTTTTTTAAATATAAATCAATAAATTAGAAACGATATGAGAGACCCAAAGAGAAAACTGGGTAATATTGTAAATATTTCAAATAATCCTCATCTTCAATGTCCTGTTGTGCTGCTGCAACGTTTGCATTCAACGTAGCAATATCTGTGGCACTAAGAGAAGAATTTGGAGTGGCAGAGAGTGATACAGATGGTTTGCCTGTATACAAAATTCCGAGGTCTGAGAAGAAGGTCCAGTTGCTATCTTTTGCAACAGGGTTACCCCAACCAATGCCAACATAAGGGCTGACAACGTTATATTCCACCTCAACATCAAGTTTGCCTAGCTCGGTACTGGAATATGATGTGTTATTGATGTCGATGGTTTCAGTTGAAGTTGGTGTGACGCTTCCCTCAAGTCCATTAAAGTTTAAAAATAGACCTGTGGTTAGACGAAAACCACCAGAGAAAGGATGCCAGTCAACAAGTCCACCAGCAGTCATCAGGGTTAAGTCTGTCTCATAGCTTACATCATCCAGATCTTGGTCTGCACTGTAGGTAAAACCTGCCAAGCTCAGACGACCATTGAGTTGAGATGTGAGGTTGGTTGTTGCATTTAGCCCAAGACCACGGGAGCTAAGCTCACCTGTGATAGCATACTCCGAGAACATATTATCTGAAGCAGAGGCATTCTGAACACAGGCCATGCTCAAGCAAACTAGCCCGACACAGCTTATTTTATTAATATTCATTGTTATTCCTTTACAATTCAAAATTTTTGGTTCTTTTTAGCTAACTGTTAACAATGTGTAGTTAAAATGTTACTAAGTGAGACAATAATACAACAATGACTGAACACATACAAGGTAATTTTCACTTTTATCGGTTCTTGTATTAAGTAACTTTATTAAATTGGTGATTTTAGATATCAATTTGCAGCAGCTTTAAAAAGGCATTTTCAACCTCCAATATCACATCCTGCCACTGGCCATATTTATGCTGCCGAAACAGGGTGCAGGATGGATACCAACGGCACTCACTGCCATGAAGAGACCAACGCCAATCAGGGGTAAGGGGTAGAAGAACCCACACCGGTATCCCTATTGCTCCAGCAAAATGCACTGTGCTATTGTCGATGGTTATTATATGGTCACAGGCAGCTACTTGAGCGGCAAAATCTTCAAGTGATTTCAGAGAGTCAACCTCTTTATCAGCAAAAATTACAAACCCGGTTTTTTGCTCAAACTCTTTTAACTCTTTGTCAACATCGCCATATTGCAGGTTTAATAAAAAAATATGCTCTTTATGTCTGTTAACAAGAGAACCAACCATATTTTCAAGTGTGATGGAACGCACATTTCCACTTACTTTATTGTTTGTTTTCCACGATATTCCAACAATTTTCCTGTTGCCAGCCAGCTTTTTATATCTATTTTTCAGTCTGTTTGTGGTGGATATCTCAGGTTTAAAGCAGTCAATGGAGTTGTGATAATCCCCAAAGCTATTTTCATAATATCGACCAACTGATCCCACCATTATTTGATAATCAAACTTTATAGCTGCCAGATAGGGGGTGATTGGGGCATCTTTTTTGATGAAAACGGTTTTGGTAAAGGTTCTTTTCAAAAGATTGACAAGCCGATCCGTACACTCTGCCACCAGTACATTTGTAGCTATTTTTTCTATATGAAATAGAAACATAGCAAACATCACCTCATCACCTATGCCCTGTTCCATGAAAAGGATGATGCTTTTGTTATCAAGTGGGGTTCCATCCCAAAGGGGTATTTTAGGGGCCATGGTGATTTTTTTGGTGGCTTTGCGCAACTGTCGCCACTCCAACTCCTGCCAGGCATTTTCTATATCACCTTGTAAATAGAGAGCCAAGCCGAGGTTATAGTGAACCTCGGCAAAGTCGGGTTGAATGGCAATGGCTTTTCTATAATTGACAATTGCCTCGATAAATTTTCCATTATCTGCCAGTAAATTACCTAAATTATTGTATATTTCTGCAGAGTTGTGGTTTAATTTTATAGCTGTGTCAAACTGTTTATATGCCTCATCAAGTCTGCCTTGCTGATGCAGAACAAGCCCTAGATTATTGTATGGATCAGCTTGGTTGGGATTTTGTGCAATGACTTTGTTGTAACACTCAATGGCGTCGGCAAAATTGCCTTGCTTTTTTAATAGATTGCCCAGATTGTTTTGCGCATGGGGAAAATCGGGATTGATGGCTATTATTGTTTGATATGATTTTATCATCTCTTCATCTTTACCCTGATCACTGTAAATCAGGGCCAGATTATTATAGGCATCAATAAAATTGGGCTCTAAGGTCGTGGTTTTTTTATAATATAATTCTGCCTCTTCAATCTGCCCATATTCATGAAGGGCAATAGCCAGGTTAAAGTTGGCCTCGGCAAAACCGGGGTCTAAAGCCAGAGCATTTTTATAACTGATAATAGCCTTTTCAAACTCCCCACACAGTTTAAAAGCCGAAGCAAGTGTGCTGTGAGCATCGGCATAGTTGGGGTCTATTGAAATAGCTTTTTGACAATTGGCTATGGCATCGTCTGTTTTATCCTGGTCTATCAATATAATGCTTAGATTAACCAGGGCTATTATACTGTTTGGTTGAAGTTTAAGGGTTTTTGTGTAACTTGCTTTGGCATCATCTAGCTGACCATTTTGGTGCTGTCGGACCCCTTGCTCTAGATATATCTCTCCTCCCATAGGAAGTTGTTGTTGGTTTTTTTTGTTTTTTTTATCAAGTTTTTTTTGCTCTCTTCTTGCTTCTCTATTCATATTTATTAATTTATCCAACAATGGTGAGTTGTTAACTGTTGATGCCAGCCGGACCCTTGATATATCTGTTTGCTGATTCCAATTATAACAGGTTATGGAGCAAAGCAAATCATTACTTGAAGGTGGAGAGCCATATATCTCACTTTTATCCCCACTATATATTGGGGTATGGTTTACTACTTAAATAAAAATTTAAATGGAAATATAAATGGGTTGGCTCAAATTGGTAAAATGGTGATGGGGTTTTGAACTTTACAGTTGCAACTGCATATAAACAGGCTTTGGAGAATTTTAACCAAGGCTGTTATACAGAGGTGGAGAGTCTCTGCGAAGCTATATTGGAGGCTGTACCAAACCATTTAGATGCCATTAATCTGCTTGGGGTTGTAGCACAAAAAATGAATCGCCATGATCTAGCCATAAATGAGTTTGGGCGAGCTATAAATATCGATGGCTCCAAGGCGTTGCTCTATTTCAACCTGGCTATCTCAATGCAACAGTTGGGGCAGAGTAATAATGCGTTGGAAAACCTGAATATAGCCTTGAAATTGGAGCCTGACAACCAGCAGATAAAACAATATTTAAATGAAATAACAGTGGGTGATGAGGGTAAAAGCTCAGAGCAAAAGTCACAAGAAGCCCTTGATATAGGGGTTTCATTGCATATGGCAGGACAGTTGGAGCCTGCTATGGAATTTTATCAAAAGAGCCTTGGGTTTAAAGCAGACAATGTGGATGCCATATCCAATTTGGGTTTTGCCTTACAAGCAAAAGGGGAGATCACCAAGGCTCTACAATATTATCAAAAAGCAATTGCCATAAAGCCGGACTATGAACTGGCCTACTGTAATTTGGGTTTTGCCCTAACTGAGCTTGGCAGAACTGATGAGGCCATAACCAACCTTAAAAAAGCCATTGGCATTAATAAAAACTATGCCCAAGCCTATTATAATCTAGCCAACGCATTGCAGATACAAAATAGGCTGGATGAGGCCATTTACAATTTTCAAAAAGCTATAGCTCTAAAACCGGACTACTTAGAGGCCCACTATAATCTTGGTAACGCCTATAAGCTGCAAGATAGAGCTAACAAAGCCATAGCCAGCTATAAACAGGCGATAGAGCTAGATCCTACCATGGCAAGGTTATATATCAACCTGGCAGTTGTGCTACGTGAAGTGGGGCGACTTGAAGAGGGGGTGGATAGTTTGAAAACCGCCATTGCTATTGATCCAAAATATGCCCAAGCCTACAACAATTTGGGTGTCACCTTAAAAGAGCAGGGTTTGCTAGATGAGGCGGTTACCAACTTTAACAAAGCTATATCAGTTAAACCAGATTATGCTGAAGCCTATAGCAACCTTGCTGCCAGCAAAAAATATAAAAATATTGATGATATAGAAAATATGGTCGCTGTTTTATCTCAGTTGACTGATGATGGTGATAAAATTCACTTAAACTTTGCCTTGGGTAAAGCCATGGCAGACATTGAAAATTATGACGAATCTTTTAACTATTATCTAGCAGGAAACCGCCTTAAAAGAGCAACATTACAGTTTGATATTGGTCAGTTGAGCCAGAAATTTGCACAGTATCGCCAGATATTCAGCGATAGTTTTTTTCAAAATAGGAACTATTGCGCTAACTTGGATGAAACCCCAATTTTTGTTTTGGGTATGCCCCGTTCCGGCTCCTCCTTGATCGAACAGATATTGTCCAGCCATAAGGATGTCCATGGTGGTGGGGAGTTGCCTTTTTTAAAACAGATCATAACAACAGCTTTTGATGGCGATTTTAGCGATGCCTCAATTTTGTTACAGCCTGACCAAGCTGTTAAGCTCGGAAATAAATATTTAGAACAGATAAGAGAGTTGGCCCCTGATGCTAAATATATAGTGGATAAGATGCCCCATAATTTTATGTTCATCGGCTTTATCAAGTTGCTTCTGCCCAAAGCAAAAATAATTCACTCTGTACGCTCTGCCAAAGATACCTGCCTATCGATATTTCGGGCCAATTTTGTGGACTCCCATGAGTATGCTTACGATCTAAAAGAGCTTGGGGAGTATTACCGTCTCTATTTAGCCATGATGAACCATTGGCAGTCGTTATTTCCCAACACTATATACAGCTGTCATTATGAAAAACTTACCCATGATCAGGAGGGGGAGACAAGAAATCTGTTGAATTTTTGTGGTCTTGATTGGAGTGATGAATGTTTAAGGTTTTATGAATCGGTCCGTGATGTAAGAACCGCAAGCGATTTTCAGGTGCGACAAAAGATGTATGTAAGCTCTGTTGATGGTTGGAAGAGATTTGAAAAACATCTACAACCTCTACTTAAAGCTTTGGCAGACCGCCATTAACTTAAACTGGTTGATATATAATTGACCATGATTTTAGCTGATAAGAGAAAAAATGGAAATCAGATGTTAACTTTAAAATTATTATTATAGCCATGGGTAATCAGGACAATGACAGCAATGGTGGTAGCTCACATCTAACCATAGATGAGGCATATAACAAAGCGGTTGCTTGTTATAATGCTGAAATTTTTGTCGATGCCGATAGTATTTGTGTTGCAATTCTAAAACAGGTTCCTGACCATGTGGGAGCAATAAATCTACTTGGTTTGATCGCCCAGAGACTCCACCGACATGTGCAGGCTCTTGAGTTTTTTCAGCATGTCATTAAATTAGAAAAAAATAACGGGATGTTATATTACAACCAGGGTATTTCACTATATGCTTTGGGAAGATATGATGATGCAAAAAAATCATTAAAAAATGCATTGGAAAAAGAGCCGGGAAATAGCCAAATTCAAACTGTTTTTGATAAAATTATGGCTAATGCCAATGGCAACAGCCAAGAGGAGACAGATTTAGCAAAAGCAAAAAGGTTTTTTTCCCAAGGAGCAGCACTGCATAAAGCTGGAAAATTCAAAGAGGCTTTAGTTCAGTATAAAAATTGCCTTTGTCTAAAGCCAAATGACATTTCTAGCCACTGTAACATGGGTTCTGTTTTTGTAAATTTAGGAGAGCTTGATCAGGCTGTTGCCAGTTTCCAACGGGTAATTGAAATCAAGCCGGACTATATTGAAGCTTTAAACAGTTTGGCGCATATATATTTGCTTCAAGAAAAAATAGACAAAGCTGTTGAGGTTTTAAAAAAATCCATAGCTATTAAAAATGATGATGAACTGGCTCATTTTAGCCTTGCCTCTGCGTTGCAGCAGATGGGAAAACTAGATGCAGCACAAGCCAGTTATAGACAGGCTATTAAAATAAACCCTGATAACAGTGATTTTCACTATAAACTAGGAGCCTTGCTACATAGCCAAGAGCATTTTTTAGAAGCCTTAAAGCACTATCAAAAAGCCATTGAAATAAACCCATCTTTTGCCGATGCCTACAACAATGTTGGTGTTATATTGCAAAGGGTTGGTAAGTTTGATGAAGCGGTTATCAACTATAAAAAAGCCATACAAATTGCCCCTGACTTTGCCCAATATTATTACAATTTGGGTTATGCCCTACAAAAACAGGGGAAGATAGATGAGGCTGTTAATAACCATAAAAAATCAATTGAGCTTGACCCCAATCTTTGTGAAGCCCACTATAACCTTGCCTTTGCATTGCGAGAACAGTTGAAATATAAAGAGGCTATAGATAGTTATAAAAAAGTTATCGCTTTAAACCCCAAATATGTAGATGCTTTCAATAATATTATTTTCTTCACAGATCTATATTACCCGATAGATTCAGATCAATTTCAAAAAGAGAGAGAGGCCTGGAACAAGCTTTATGCAGAACCGTTGCGTAGCAGTTGGCCAACTTTGAACAATCGGGCCGACCCCAACAAGATACTGCGTATTGGTTATGTGGGTGCTGATTTTGTCAATCATTCGGCATCACATATTTTTGGCTCTATGATATTGGATCATGATCCCGAAAAATTTGAGATATACTGCTATGCTGGCAATAAAGTTGAAGATGATCTGACCAAAAAGTTTAAACAAAAGGCAGCTGGCTGGCTCTCCACCACTAAAATGGATGATGTGCAATTATCAGCTGCGATACAAAAAGATGGCATTGATATTCTTGTTGATCTTGCAGGGCATACTATAGGTAATCGTATGTTGACTTTTGCCAGAAAACCAGCCCCCATTCAGCTGCAAGCATGGGGCTATCCCCATGGTACTGCCATGGCTGCTATGGACTATATTTTGGCCGATGAGATATTTATTCCACATTCACAACGTAGTAACTATAAAGAGCAGATAGTTGATATATCATGTGTTATTCATCTAAGTGCTGATATTGAGTATCCTTTAATAGAGATGCCCCCTGTATGTCATAATGGCTATATCACATTTGGCGCATTCAACCGTATAGAAAAATACAACTATGAGCTATACAAAACCTGGGCTGCGATATTAAAGCGGATTCCTACGGCAAAACTGCTGATAAAAACTGGTAAAAAATTTACCGCCAAGCCAAACAGTAAGATTGAAGCAATATTTGCAGAGTTGGGGGTTGCAAAAAATCGCTTGGAATTTATTGGCAAGAGTCCAAAATTTGAACATTTAAAAGCCCTTAACCGAGTTGATATCATGCTCGACCCATTCCCTCATAACGGTGGAATGACCACATTGGATTCCCTGCGAATGGGGGTTCCTGTTTTAACCTGTGAAGGTAATACCCGTTGTCCCACAAGTGCATCAATTTTAAATGTATTGGGGTTGGATGATTGGCGTGCCCTTGATGATTTGGATTACATTAAAAAGGCTTGTGAATTTGCCGGTCAAATATCGACTTTAAAACAGTTGCGCCAAGATCTACGCAGCCGATTTGATAAATCAGCTTTGGGTAACTCGCAACTTTATGTTGCAGAGGTAGAAAACAGATATCGGCAACTCTGGCAAAAGTGGTGTAATAGCAAAAAATAGAGGGAAAAAACAGCCAATCCTTTATTATAATCATTATGTTCATTTATATTTTTCTAGATCTGTAACCCCCACACTTCTATATAAACCCATTAATCATGATGGAGTAAAACAGTTTATTGTCATTTAGAAACTGGTGACTGATATCTTTCAGTAATAAATATTAATAAAATACAGGTTTTATTAATCAGATATTATGCTGGGATTTATTTTGTTCTTATTTTATTAATGATATACAATCGATCTATATCAATGTTAATTTGCTTAATGGTAGAATGATCGTATAGTGTTGAAAGTTAACAATGTTTTTTTATTTGATTGCTGTTGTGGATCTAATAAATTTATTTATAATATTGCTAAAGTTAAAAAGTGGTTGTGTTTTTTATTACCGAGTCAATACTAACCAACTGCTGGGATCTGGAGTAGTGCATGGGTTTTGCTCAGACACAGTTTATAGATTGGGATAAGGTTCCAAGAGTTGGTGTGCCAGTTATTGATTTTGAGCATCAGCAGCTTGTTATCATCATAAACAAACTATACAACTCAGTAACCTCTGGGGTTGTTAGTAGATCTGAACTACTACAGATCATGTTGGATCTGTTTGATTATACTGTTTACCATTTTACTGCTGAAAATAAAATCATGGTTGAGGTGGGTTATCCACAAGCAGAACAACACAGCAAAAAACATGAAAGTCTGCAAGAGCAGATATTGGATTTTGCCTCATCTTTTTTTGAATATGAGGTGGATGTAAGAGAGGATCTTTTACAGGTTTTAAAAACCTGGCTTGTTGAGCATATTGTGAAGTCAGATCAGCCCATTAAACAGCATTTAGTCAAATGCGGTATAGACCCCAACCGTTTTGCCCATTCTGAAACACAAAAAAATGAGAAAAAAGCCCTAACTCTCACAGATGCCTTTTTAGAGATTAAAAAGAACAGAAGTGAGATAGCTAAACTACGTTCAGAAATCTCTGCTTTGGAGAGACAATTGCGCAATAGCAACAAGAAAAACAGCTGACCATGGCTATAGATAATTTTTTAAAGGACTCTTCATGGTTTCAGGGGTTAAGGACACTTCCACATTTTGGTGAAAGTATCAGGGATCTTTTGTCGTCATCTCTGGCAATAAATATACTTTCATTGGCACTACCAATAACCCTTATGCAGGTGTATGACCGTATTTTGGGATTTGGAGCGACAACCACCTTGGTTTGGTTGGTCTTTGGCTGTTGCAGTGCCATTCTTTTGGAGACCGTTTTACGTCTGGCCCGTTCCCATGTCAGTGGCTGGATGGCGGCCCGTTTTGATCATCTAGTTGGGGTGAGTGCTGTTGAACGGGTGCTATCCACCCCATTGCAGGTTTTTGAAAAAGATGGCGTTGGAGTACATCTGGAACGTATCTATGCGATAAACACCTTAAGGGGCTTTTATGCCGGGCAGATTTTTCAGGTCATGCTGGATCTTCCTTTCTCCTTTATTTTTATCGCCACAATTTGGTTTTTAAACGCCAAGTTGGTTTTGGTGCCAATTGTGGTTATTACGGTTTTTTTGTCGATATTTGCCACATTCAAATGGCAGTTTGAAAAAAACCGCATTGAACAGGGGCAGATTAATGATCGTCGTTACAACTTTATCATTGAACTTCTAAGTGGCATCCATCTGGTAAAATCGTTATCCCTGGAGGAGCAGATGTTACGGCGTTATGACCGTCTTCAGGCATCAGCTGCCCAATCTAATATGAAGGTCACCACCTGGAGCGAGCTACCTACCAATATCGGTGGTCTATTCTCCCAATTTATGATGTTTGGAATTATTGCTGTGGGTGGGCCAGCGGTGATGGATGGCTCCATGACTCTCGGTACTTTAACCGCTTGCACTCTTTTGGGTGGGCGAGCTTTACAGCCCATACAGAGTGCCGGGGGGTTTTGGATGCGTTTTGCAAATGCCAAGATGGCAAGAAAACAGCTGCAAGAGCTAGCAGAGCTACCCTTGGAGTTTGAACCAGGAACCCCAGCTTTTCCCAAAGAGCTGGAGGGGCAGGTAAAGCTGGACAATGTCTCTTTTCGTTATGCCCAAGAGACCCCCTATCTACTACAAGATGTGAGCATCTCTTTTGCTGCAAATTCTATGGTGGGGATCTCCGGCAGCAGTGCAGTTGGCACAACCACTTTGGCCTATCTGTTAATGGGAATATTAAAGCCGGAGAGTGGGGGGGTATATCTTGATGATTATAATCTGGCCCATTGGAATACCAGCGACCTCCATGGACGCATAGAGTATCTGCCGCAAAACGGTGTTCTGTTTTCAGGTTCCATAATTGACAATATTGCCATGTTCAACCCCATCAACCGGGCAGCAGCACTGGATGCAGCAGCCCTGTTTGGTCTTGATGAGCTGGTTGCCAACCTTGCCCAGGGTTATGAGACCATGGTGACAAGCCAATCCAACGATACAATGCCCACCGGGCTGATCCAAAAAATTGCCATAGCTCGGGCTTTTGTCATCCGGCCCCGGATTCTGCTTTTTGACAAATCCAACATAGCCATGGACCGTGAGAGCGAAGATGTTTTTCTTGACTTTTTCAAACGTATGAAAGGGCGCAGTACTATTATCCTGATATCAAACCAACCCAACCTTCTATCCCTCTGTGATGAGCAATATCTTATGGAGGGTGGTAGCATAATAGATCCCGACGACTCTAAACTTATGCAGGTAAGTGGTGACACCTCCCATAGAACAAAGGGGGTTTTCTCATGAAAGAGGAAAATTGGACCCGTTGGATTGTTCAGACAGCCCGTAGCTGGAACGACATAGCCGAAGTTGTCAAACAGACTGGCATCGAGAAAATTGATAACGATCACCGCTTGCTCATTGAAAGCGCACTGGAGCTAAACAGGCTTATTGAGGCCTTTGAGCGTGATGATGTCAACTTGGCAATGATAAAAAAAGAGTCGGCCTTTTTGGAGAGAGTGTATCAAATTTGGCAAAAGCATCTGCAACGTGAAGAGGCTCTTATTATAAAATTTGGACTTAAAAATCTAGAACGGCAGCAAGAGCAGCATCAAAAATTTTTGGACCTGCTGGACACCTTCATAAAAGATTTTAAATCGGGCCGTTTGTGGGTCTCTGTCAACCTGAAAATGTCGGTTTTGGAGTGGGTGGTAAACCATATCAACACTCTGGATTATGAAACATTTTGCCTGGGAAACTGGATACCAGTTGTAGTTGAAGATGCCGTCAGTTGGGGTGATGTGACCGACTTGATTAAAAGCACGACTTTGCATCTACTGGATGATCAACATAAAGATCTGGTGGATTTAACCTTAACCATAAACCCTTTTATTGAGCAGTGGGACGCAGGCAAGCACAATATTTTAAACTACCAAGATGGTATAGCCTTGCTAAAACGGATTAAACAGTACGCCCAAAGCCATTTTCAGTATGAAGAGGAGTTCATAAGAAAAAACAGTATCCCAGGACTTGAACGGCAACAAAAAGAGCATCAAAGATTTATTGATACTTTACTTGCTTTAGAAAAAGAGGCCCAGGCTGGTAAAGAGTTAAACCCACGACAGATAAAAATCGATATCATGGTTTGGTGGATTGAACATATCAACAATATTGATATGGATACCTTTAAGTTGGAGAGTTGGACAGGGGTATTTCTCACCGTTACAGATTCGTGGGCCAATCTTTCTGATATTGTCCGCACCACTGGTATAGACAAACTTGATGAAGAGCATAAAGGTCTTATTTTATTAACTCTTAAATTTAATAAGGTTATCGAAGAGGTCACAAAAACGGCGGTCACCGAAGAGTTGCGCAATGAAGCTCTTTTGATTTTGGAAGAGCTACACGATTATTCGCAAAAGCATTTTGAAGGTGAGATAGCTTTTATAAAAAAACACAACATTCCCGGATTGGCAAAGCAGGAGGCAGCCCACAAATATTTTTTAGATATGTTAATAGAGTTACAGGATGATATCAGACAAAAAAGGATAGTCTTCTCTCCTCGCATTAAATCAAAAATTATCGGTTGGTGGAACGACCATATCAACTATACCGATTATGAAACATTCAAGCTGGAAAATTGGGCCGAAGGGCTGTTTAAGGCGGCAAAAAACTATGAAGAGGTAGCACCAATTATAAAACTAACCAGTATTGATAGGTTTGACGAAGACCATAAAGATCTTGTGGTGTTGACTCTTGATCTCTGTGAGTTGTTGGTAGCAGATAAAGGCGAGGAGCAGGGGGGTATCAGCAAAACCCTTGGGGAGATCCATAGCCTCTCGGTGGCTCACTTTCGCAGGGAAGAACGATTCATGGAAAAAGAGAGCATTGTCGGTCGTGAGGCTCACCAAGACAAACACAATTTATTTTTGGCTGATTTGCAAAGCTATATAGATGAACCACAATCACTGGCTGCTGATAGAGGGGAGCATTTTAAACTCTGGATGTTCAACTGGTGGATCGACCATATCAATGAGGTGGACTACCATACATTTCGGGTGGATGCCAATGTTTGATACTTTTTTCACGCTCAATATTGCCACCACCCCATGGCTTGCCACCTTGATGATCTATGCTAAAAAGGTGAGACCATGAGTGGGCAACGGGAGCACACTTTACAGAACGATCTGTTTCAACCAGAGACAGATTTGGCTAGCTGCCTTTTGCCTCTCCTTGATGCTTTGGGGTGGCGAGGTTCCCAGAGCCAGCTTTTTGAGGCTCTGCCCCATCAGCCCAACAGTTTAAGTATGAGCGACCTGCTCAATGTTCTTGCCAGCCTGAAGTTTGCCAGTAAATCTATTAACACCTCTTTAGATAAAATTGACCATCGTCTGCTGCCTTGTCTGTTTGTTCCTAAAAATGAATCGGCAATGGTTTTATTAAAAGGGGCCGGGTCAGAATTTCTGGCCTATAATGGTGTCTCAGGAGGTTTTAGCCAGCTTGCCAAAAAACGGGTTTTTGGTGAGGCATTTTTTTTCCAGGCGGTGAAAATAGAGCAGGCTTCACTTTTGACAAAACAGAAAGATTGGTTTCACATCGTTCTGGCGCGATTTTCAAACGTCATGATGTTGGCTTTGATAATTAGCTGTCTGTTGAGTTTGATCGCTCTGGCTTCACCCCTGTTTGTCAAGACTGTATATGATCAGGTGTTGGCTGGTAGATCGGTGGAGACACTCTATCTTTTTGTTTCAGGTGCAGGAATCTTTTTTTTCGCCGAGTCTCTATTCCGCTTTTTGCGTACCAACCTTTTGGGATTCGTAAGCGTTCGCCTTAGCAATATTGTTGGTACGGAGCTTTTACGGCGAATTCTATTTTTACCAGCAGCCTTCACCGAAGCAGCAAGTTTGGGTGCTCAGGTATCTAGAATCCGTGATTTTGAAACCATACGTGACTTTTTTTCCGGTCCTGCTGTTGTTGCTCTGTTTGAGCTGCCCTTTGTTACCCTTTTGTTGTTGGGTATGTATTTTTTAACTGGTCCACTCACCTATGTTCCCATTGCAGCAATTGTGCTGTTTATAGTTTTGGGGTTGATTATTTTTCCCCTGATACAGAGGACCAACTCCAAGACATCTTCAGCAGTATCAAAGAAAAAGCAGTTTTTGGTTGAGATGCTCTCCAATGTCCGAGCTATTAAATATACCGGTACTCGTAGTTATTGGCTCAACCGTTATAAACAGCTGTCGGCAGAGGCAGCCATGCACTCTTTTTTAGCTGGTAATGTCACCACATTGGTCAATACCCTCTCACAAACCCTGGTTACTGTTGCCGGGTTGATAACTGTGGCAGTGGGGGTGTTGAGTGTACTGGAAGGCAACCTCACCATGGGCGGTTTAATGGCGGCAATGTTGCTGGTTTGGCGTATTCTTGCCCCCTTGAGAACCGGGTTTGGGGTGCTGACCCAGGTGGGTAAAATATATAAAAGTATCGAGCAGGTTAACCGCTTGATGAATATGCGCATGGAGCGAAATATTGAGGCGGAAACCAATGTCGTGCGCCATTTCAAAGGGGTTGTTACTTTTAATCAAGTCTCAATTCGCTACACCTCCGATGCCCATCCAGCACTGTTGGGGGTTAATTTTAATCTCAACCATGGGGAGTCCCTATTGGTTGTCGGTCATGATGGAGCAGGAAAATCCACCATTCTAAAACTGATTCTGGGCATGTATCACCCCCAGGCAGGTAGGGTTTTGATCGATAATCAAAATGTTCAACAGATAGAACCCCAGGAGCTACGCCGGGGTGTTGGTTATGCTCCCCAGAGTGATACATTTTTTTATGGGCAGATTTCACAAAATATGCGCCTTGCAGATCCTGCTGCCTCCAACGAAAGATTACGGCAAGCAGCGGAAAAGGTTGGGTTGCTGGAGGAGATCGAGGCTCTGTCTGATGGATTTGACACCCGTATTGGTGACAATAACATCGCCCAGCTATCGGCATCGTTCCAACGCAGGTTGAGTCTGGCAAGAGTGTTGTTAAAGGAGAGTTCAATTCTTCTGTTTGATGAACCGGAACGTGGGCTAAATGCAGTGCAGGAGAATAAGCTGATTGCAACCCTGAAAGAGCTGAAAGGGGAGAAGACAGTGATACTAACCAGCCCTCGTACCAGATATTTCGCCATCGCTGATTATATCCTCTGGCTGGACAATGGTCGGGTAAGGGATTACGGCCCCAAAAAGAAGGTTATACCAGCATATCTCAAGGCGATGGCTAAAAGCTAAAAGGAGCTCCCATGGCAAAAAAAGTTAGATTGAGTGATCGCAACGCCAACCATCTTGCAAAGTCTGTACTGCTAGAAGAGAGCGGAAGCCCCATAATAGTGCGCTTGGTAATAGCCACTGGTATTGTTGTGCTCTGTGTATTTTTTGTCTGGTCATATTTCATGGAGCTTGATGAGGTGGCCAGAGCCACAGGAAAAATTATTCCCGTAGGTCATGTAAAAAAGGTGCAGCATCTGGGTGGGGGAAAAATAAAGGAGATACTGGTAAAAAATGGTGATTTTGTTGAGGCTGGTCAGGTTTTGCTTCGTCTTAACCCTGAAATTAGCCAATCTCAGCTTGATCAAACCAGCATACCCATTAAAAGTCTACCTGCCAGAATCGCTCGTCTTGAGGCCATAATTGATGGGGTAGAGCCTGATTTTTCCAAGGTTTTAGATCAGGAGATAGTTAAAAATGAACGACGCATATATCAACAAAACAAACGGGCTATAAAATTAAAACAGGCTATTTTAAACAACCAATCTCGCCAGACAAAAGCGGAGTTGGAGGAACTTAGGGAGTTGGAAAAAGCCGAGAGAAAGCAGCTATCTTTTCTGCAAGAAGAGATGGTTATGCGTGAAAAGCTTTTTAAAAAAGGGCTAAATGCCAAACCTCTCTATCTATCTTTACAGCGTAACTTAAGTGAAATTGAGGGAGAGCTTGCCCAGATTCCCCCAAGAAAACGCAAATTAAGAGAGAAGATAAGGGAGATAAATAATCAAATTTTACAAAATAGCACCATTACAAAACAGCAGGCTTTGGATGAGTTGGCAATAGCTAAGGAGTCTTTGGCAGAGTCCAGAGAGGTGTTGAAGCGTGACCAAAACAGTCTTTATAGCATGGAGATTAAAGCACCTGTTGAGGGGTTTATCCACGGTTTAACACAACACACCATTGGTGGGGTGATCAAATCGGGCAGCACCATCCTGGAAATTGTGCCACAAAATCGTCGTTTGGAGGGTGAAATACAGATCTCATCCAAAGATATCGGTCATGTACGTATTGGGCAGGTTGTTATGTTGAAGTTCACCACCTATGACTTTGCCCGTTATGGAGGTCTTGAAGGAACCTTGAAAGATATCTCAGCAACCACAGTGCTGGATGAGACTGGTGAGCCGTATTATAAAGGGATGGTTAGTTTAAACCGGGACTACCTTGGAAAAAATCCCAGCTCCCAGAAAGTTCTACCCGGCCTTACCCTGCAAGCCGATATTATTACTGGGCAAAAAACTGTTTTGGAGTACTTGCTTAAACCAATTTTTGCATCTGCAAAACAGGCATTGCAGGAACGATAATCGAGCGTTCATGTCTATATTGCCAAGTAGAGAACTAATCCAGTATGCAAGAGGGTTATTATGGCACAAGAAGATGATGCAGCAAAAAAAAATGAAAGCCAAGAGCTAGATAAATTTACTGTTCTGTTAGATGTAGAAAAGTCAGATCTTTCTGCAACAGAGCAGGAAAAAATAGAGACTGTCCACTCTCTTCCTAACGATGAGAGTGCTAAACTAGCAGGTGCAATTCTCAGCCAGCAAAACCCCAATGCAGAAGTAGTCGACCAAGGGGTGGATTCACAAGAAGATAGAAGAACCACCACCGATTCTGGAAAAACTACCCCATCCTCTCTACAAAGTGAAGATTTTCAAGAACCACAACAACAGCAAGGGAGTGACGCAGCTAAAAGAGGTAAAGATGAGCAAAAGTCAGACGCTAGTTTAGATCCAGACCTACAACCAGGTCTTGATCTAGAATCTACCCCTGGTGTTACTTCAGGACAAGAACCAGAGTTACAAGCTGAATCAGAAACTGATTTAGATAGTACAACAGAAACAACAGAAGAAGAAGAGTCAGCCCTACAGTCAGATATAGAACCAGAAGTAACAACAGCACCTGGGACACAGCCTGTAACTGAAACAGCACAAGAGGGTGTGCAAGATACAACTCAATCGTCAGCACAAGAGGCGACACCCCAAACAGAGATAGATCAAGAACCTGAGCCAGAACCAGAGCCAGAACCCGAGCCTGAACCAGAACCTGAGCCAGAACCAGAACCAGAACCAGAACCAGAACCAGAGCCGGAACCAGAGCCTGAGCCAGAACCTGAGCCAGAACCTGAGCCAGAACCTGAGCCGGAGCCGGAGCCTGAACCGGAGCCTGAACCAGAACCGGAACCGGAACCAGAGCCAGAACCAGAACCAGAGCCAGAACCGGAGCCAGAGCCTGAACCAGAACCTGAGCCTGAACCAGAACCGGAACCAGAGCCTGAACCAGAACCAGAACCAGAACCGGAGCCTGAACCAGAACCGGAGCCTGAGCCGGAACCTGAGCCGGAACCGGAGCCGGAGCCGGAGCCGGAGCCGGAACCGGAGCCGGAACCGGAGCCGGAACCTGAGCCAGAACCTGAGCCGGAACCTGAGCCGGAACCAGAAC
>JADFZS010000083.1 GCA_015232405.1 Magnetococcales bacterium
GAGTAGAAAACGAAAGGCTACTGGGTAAAAATTTTAATCACAAGCTTGTATTTTTAACCTAATATATGTTAGGTATAAAAGCAAGCATAATGTATAAAGCCCTGCTTGAAGGTATCTGATAATGGCTGAAATCACCGCTACACAAAAGCGTTTTTTGCAAAAAATAAGATCTTATACCGCCGAACACGGTATTCCACCAACTATTCAGGAGCTGGCAGAGAGGCTTGATATCAAGGGTTCCAGTGTATATGAGCAGGTGCAGAGGTTAAAGGCAAAGGGGATGTTGCTCCATGAACCGGGTAAGGCCCGTTCACTCAGGGTTGTCAATGATGGGCCGGATAGTCCACCAGCAGAAGATGTCTGCCGTGTTGCAGAGATATTTAGCGCACAAGATAGTGAGGGGCAGGCAATACCTCTGTTTTCATCCATGGTTCCAGCTGGCTTTCCATCCCCAGCCGATGATTATATAGAGAACCAACTTGATTTAAACCAATACCTTATCAACCATCCTGCAGCCACATTTTTTGTCCGGGTTTCTGGTACATCCATGACCGGGGCTGGTATCAACCATGGGAGCATTTTGGTTGTTGATCGCTCTTTGGAGCCAAATGATGGTGATATTGTTGTTGCGGTTATCCATGGGGAGCTGACTGTCAAACGGCTAAAGAGATATCAGGGTGGCAGGGTGTTTTTGGTACCGGAAAATCCCGATTATAAACCCGTTGAGCTAACCCAGGAGATGGAGGTAACAATATGGGGTGTTGTCACCAGTGCTGTGCAGGAGTTTCGTAAACCGTGAGCGAGCAGAAGTTTAAAGTAGCCCTGGTGGATTGCAATAACTTTTATGCCTCTTGTGAAAGGGTGTTTAATCCTCGCCTGGAAAATCGCCCTGTTATTATTCTCTCCAACAATGATGGCTGTGCTGTGGCCCGCTCTAATGAAGCCAAAGCTCTGGGCATTCCCATGGGTGCTCCATTTCATAAAATCCGCAATGTTGTACAGAAACATGATGTGCAGGTGTTTTCATCCAACTATGAACTGTATGGTGATCTCTCCGCCCGGGTGATGCGTACACTGGAGGAGATGGCGTTTGATGTGGAGATTTACTCCATTGATGAGGCTTTTCTCAATTTTAGCGGTTTTTCTCTCTTGGGCCTTGAAGAGCACTGTCACAAAATAAAAAAAACTGTGAGGCGCAATACGGGAATACCGGTCTCCATAGGTATCGGCCCCAGTAAAACCCTGGCAAAAATAGCCAACAGACTGGCAAAAAAAAATCCCCGCACCAGAGGTGTGCTTGATATTTCAGAACCACGATTCAACAAAAAAGCCCTGGAGATGTTACGGGCAGGGGATGTCTGGGGAGTCGGTTCACGCTGGGCCAGAAAATTGGAAGATTACGGTATCTACACCGCAGCCCAGCTGCGAGATGCCGATATTAGATGGATAGAAAAAAAGTTTAATGTTGTTATGGGGCGAACGGTTTTGGAGCTACGGGGTATTCCATCCATCGGTTTTGCCGAGCCTCCCAAATCCAGCCAATCCATAACATCATCACGTTCGTTTGGTAAAAAAGTTACTGCTATCTCCCAGCTAAAGGAGGCTGTCGCAAGCTACACCGCCAAAGCCGCAGAAAAACTCCGCGCTAGAGGGTTGCTGACCAACGTGATATCGGTATTTATAACCACCAGCCGTTTTTCACCTGCTGACAGCCAATATCAAAACTCTGCATCAATAACACTGCCAGAGGCGACCAGTGATTCGACCATGCTGATACACTACGCTTTTATAATTCTAGATACCATATATCGTGAAGGGTATCGCTACCATAAGGCTGGCATCATGTTGCTTGATGTTGTGCCTATACGGGGTCATCAGCCGTCCCTTTTTGGCGACAGTAAAAAACAGGCTAAAAATAGTAGACTGATGAAGACCATCGATCTTTTGAATAAAAAAATGGGGAGCAATACAGTACGTTTTGGAGCGCAAGGAATAAAGCATGAGTGGCGTATGCGTAGAGAGAGAAAATCAGCGGCGTACACTACCTGCTGGAAGGAGATTCCAGTTATACAGGCGGTTTGACTTTTGGGGAAGCCTACCCATCAAATGCAGTTAAACTGCTTTGTTAACAGGGTGTTACCCTAATTGTCCCGGTCAGTTTGTCTCTCATCCTTTAGTAGAACTCGACGTCGAGTTTGCAAAACAAACTAGAACGCCCTGGTGCTAGCAAAAAGAGGATAAACCCCTGTCCATTTTTTTCTTCCTGTTATCAACCTTATCGGTTGAAAACTTGTGCAGGAATAGATGTTTTTTACATATTGATCAGTTTAAAGCAGACTTATTGCTGCAATGCAAAAAAGGCTAGCAGTATATGTTAGTGAAGGCAAGGGGAAATTATCGAAATTTAGAAAAAAAATTATATTTTAAATATATGGATGTAAAAATAAGGGTTTTTCAGGCTTTTTTTATGGAAAATCAGATAAAAGTGCCATTTTTTACAGGTAAAACCTCGCCAAAAAATGAATTAGTGGCTACTTTACCTATTTTACTAGTGTAATCAGTTGAGTTGTGGCTACAATGGGGGTGTAGGCAAAGCTAGTTTTGTGACTGTTGCATCGTAATTGACAACCAGATCTTCTGGCCTCTGTATAGTTTTGTAACTGCTGGTTTCTGCAATAAATTATATAATATGGTCCTTTTTTTAGTACCCCACGTATGAGAGTTTAACATAAATGAACAAATCGATTTTTTCTGCCATTGCTATTGTGCTTTTATTGGTGGCTTGGATGATGTCCGGGCCAGAGACAAAAGCGGATGTTTCTGATACCCAAGGCCAAAAAGCTGATAAAAAGGTGGTTAAACCCATAATGAAGGTTAAGGTGCAAACCTCCCGTGGGATGGATATGGAGAGGTTTGTCACGGTAAAAGGGCAGGTGGAGCCACTGCGCAGTGTTACCATTAAAGCTGAGACCCAGGGACGTGTGATCAAGCTGCCGATAAATAAAGGGGTACGGGTGGTAGAGGGTGAGTTGTTGGCTGCTCTCTCCATGAATGATCGCAACGCTCGTCTAAGTGAGGCCAGGGCGATGGTCATTAATGCCGAGAGAGATCTGGAGGTGACAAATAAGCTGGTGCAGCAAAAGATAAAGGCAACCAACCAGCTCAACTCCGATGAGGCAAATCTGGCAGCAGCAAAAGCGCGGTTGGAGCAGATTCGTTGGGAGATAGGTAACACGGTAATAAGAGCACCATATGCCGGAGTGTTAAACGAGCGACCTGTTGAGTTGGGAGCATTTTTACAGGTGGGAGACCCTGTTGGAACCATAGTCGATGATCTCACCCTGCTATTAACCGCCCAAGCACCGCAACTGGCGGTTATTGAGTTGAAGCTGGGGCAGAAGGTGGAGGCTACGCTTATTAACGGTGTGGTATTAAACGGTGTGTTGAGTTATGTCTCCACCATAGCCGAAAAGGGTACTCGCAGCTACCGTATTGAGGCCCGTGTAGAAAATCCCAAACATCTGGCATATACAGGTCTTTCTGCCACGTTAAAACTTCCGGTTGGTAAGTCAGTTGCCCATAAAATTTCCCCTTCGGCACTGGGCCTGGATGCCCTGGGCCGTTTAATTGTCAAAGGGGTGGATGAGCATGGCAATGTAGTGGTTAAACCTGTTGAACTTTTGCGTCGGGAGCGAGATAGCATGTGGGTATCGGGGCTACCCATGGAGTTTAAGTTGATAACCTTGGGGCAGGAGTATCTGGCGGTAGGGGAGAAAGTTGAAGTGATTCAGGATGACAGGAGTTAGAGATGGCTGCAATTATCAAAGCGGCTTTAAACCGCAGCCGGGCTACTCTGCTTATTTTGTTGTTTCTCTTTGTTGCTGGAACTTCCGCTTATATTGAAATTCCTAAAGAGTCCGACCCGGATGTAGCGATTCCCATTATCTATGTCTCTATGAACCATGACGGTATATCACCTGTGGATGCCGAGCGACTTTTGGTGCGTCCCATGGAGAATGAGCTAAAGGGTATCGAGGGGATCAAGGAGATGCGCTCGGAGGCCGGGGAGGGTCACGCATCGGTAACGTTGGAGTTTGATGCTGGTTTTGATAGCAAGCAGGCACTGGATGATGTACGGGAAAAGGTGGATACCGCCAAGACCAAACTACCGGGGGAGACCGATGATCCTGAGGTTCATGAGGTAAATGTAGCTCTTTTTCCGGTTCTCTCCATCGCCATGGCTGGCACAACTCCAGAGAGAACCCTGTTAAAACTGGCAAAACAGTTAAAGGATGACATCGAAGCCCTGCCGGGTGTTTTGGAGGTGATAATAGGTGGCGATAGAGAGGAGCTGATGGAGGTGCTGGTTGATCCTCTCTCTTTGGAGAGTTATAGAATTGATTTTCCCTCGGTGGTAAACACGGTAAGCCGCAACAATCGTTTGGTAGCTGTGGGGGCTATGGAGTCAGAATCTGGTCGTATGGTTATGAAGGCACCTGGGGTTATTGAGAATGTCTCTGACCTTTTGGATCTACCTCTTATGGTGGAAGATGATGCCGTGGTGACATTTGGTGATGTTGCCAGTGTACGCAGTACCTATAAAGACCCGGAGAGTTTTGCCCGTGTGGATGGTAGAAACGCCCTGGTTTTGGAGGTGAAAAAACGGGTTGGGGCAAACATTATCGAGACCATTGAGGCGGCACAGAGTGTGGTAAACGAACACAGCGCCCGTTGGCCTGTTGGTGTACGCCACACATATATTCTCGATAAATCCGGTCAGATCCGCGATATGTTGCGAGATCTTATGAACAACGTGCTGTCGGCTATTATATTTGTGATGGTTATAGTCTTGGCTGCCATGGGTGCGCGTTCGTCAACACTGGTGGGGTTGGTTATTCCCGGCTCTTTTTTAACTGGTATATTTATCATCTATCAGATGGGCATGACCTTGAATATCGTTGTGTTGTTCAGCCTTATTCTGGTGGTGGGTATGTTGGTGGATGGGGCGATTATTGTTGCTGAGTTGGCGGACCGTAATATACAAAACGGGCAGAGTCCCCGTGAGGGATTTTTCAACGCTGCAAAACGGATGTCCTGGCCTGTTATCGCCAGTACTGCAACTACGTTGGTGGTGTTTTTGCCTCTGCTTTTCTGGCCGGGGGTTATTGGTCAGTTTATGAAATATCTACCCATGACGGTGATAATCTGTCTTACCGCTGCTCTTTTTATGGCACTGGTATTTCTGCCTGTTTTGGGTAGTGTTTTGTCGAGCAAGAAAAAGCGTGGCAAGGCAGATTTGAAAGTGGAGGATAAAAAGGGGTTTGCCAACGGTTATGGTGTGTTGTTGAACAGCCTGTTGCGTCATCCTGGTAAAACACTGATATTGGGTCTTATGGTGGTGATTGGCTCCGGGTATGCTTATGGTAAATTTGGCCTTGGGGTAGAGTTTTTTCCTGATGTAGAGCCGGAATCTGCCATGGTTCAGGTACAGGCGAGGGGCGATCTTTCCATCCACGAAAAAGATGCTATTCTCAGGCAGGTTGAAAATCGTCTAATCGGCTGGAAGGAGCTTGATTCTGTCTATGCCCGATCATTCAACAGGGCTGATTCCCAAATGGCTGCCGATGTGATTGGGGTTATACAGTTTCAGCTGGTGGATTGGGATAAACGGCGTAAGGCCAAAGATATCTTAAAAGAGATGCGTAAGATAACCGCTGATATTCCTGGTGTTGTCTTGGCGTTTCGTAAAGCCGAAGAGGGGCCGTCGGGTGGCAAGCCCATCCAGCTACAGGTCAGTGCGTTGGATAACAACCAGCTGTTTAAAAATGTCGCGCAAATTCGCAGTGTCATAGATACCTTGGGGGGATTTGTCGATGTGGAGGATAACCGTCCGCTGCCGGGTATTGAGTGGCGGTTGGATGTGGACCGGGCGGAAGCCGCACGTTTTGGGGCTGATGTAACTTTGATCGGCAAGGCGGTGCAGTTGATAACCAGCGGTATAAACGTTGCGACTATTAGACCGGACAGTGCCGATGATGAGGTAGATGTCAGGGTGAGGTTTCCCCAGGAAAAACGCACCTTGGATCAACTGCTTGATCTGCAAATTCGCACCAGCAATGGCATGGTAGCTCTCTCCAGTTTTGTCTCTTTGAAGCCAGCCCACAAGACGGGTACTTTAAAGAGGGTTAATACCAAAAGAACCATCACCATTCAGGCCGATGTGCAGGAGGGTTTGTTAGTTGATGAACGACAAAAAGCTTTGCAGGCAGCCCTTGATAAAATGAACTTTCCCCAAACCACCAAGTTGATATTTAAAGGGGAAAAAGAGCAGCAAGCCGAGACCGGAGCATTTTTGGCAAAAGCTTTTCTTACCGCTATATTTTTGATGACCCTGATTTTGGTGATTCAGTTTAACAGTCTTTATCAGGCATTTTTGGTGTTGTCTGCTGTGGCGTTTTCGACCACTGGGGTTATGTTGGGTCTGCTATTTACCCAACAACCTTTTGGTATAGTTATGGTGGGCATGGGTATTATCGCCCTTGCTGGTATTGTGGTGAACAATAATATTGTTTTAATCGACACCTACAACGAAATGCGTAACAACGGTTTAACTCCACGTTTAGCAGCGTATAAAACCGGGCGTATGCGTTTAAGGCCGGTGTTGTTGACCGCAATTACCACTGTGGTGGGTTTGATGCCCATGGTGTTGGCGTTGAATATCGACCTGATAAACCGGGTGATCACCTTTGGTGCACCATCAACCCAGTGGTGGACCCAGCTTTCCACTGCCATAGCTGGTGGTTTGACCTTTGCGACACTGTTAACACTATTTATCACCCCGGCTCTTTTGGTGGTGGGTGAGTTATGGCCGCGTAAGAACCGTTTGCGTATGGCTAGAATAAAGCGGATTTTCAGGGCTAAATTCAGTAAAAAAGAGGTAGTAGGGGCGGAGGCATAATGAAGGTTTTAACTGTTATACCTTGTCGTATGGGGGCGACAAGGCTACCGGGAAAACCGTTGTTGAAAATATTGGGCAAGCCCCTTATTCAGCATGTTTATGAAGGGGTGCTGGGTGCTACAAAGGTGGATAGATTTATTGTTGCTACTGACTCTCAGGAGATAATGGATTGTGTAGTTGGTTTTGGTGGTGAGGCTATGCTTACATCAATAAAACACACAACGGGAACCGAGAGGGTTGCCGAGGTTGCCCAACATTTTCCTGGTTTTGATGTGGTGTTGAACGTTCAAGGTGACGAGCCTTTGGTTACTGGGGCGATGTTGGATCAACTGGCAGCACCGCTTTTGCAAAATCCCAAAATTCATATGACGGCTTTGAAGGGGCGTTTGACAGATATTGATGATATAAAAAATCCATCTATAGTAAAGGTAGTGACAAACTCCCAGAATTTGGCTCTCTATTATTCCAGGCATCCTATTCCGTATCCAAGGCACGAGACAGATTGTTATTATCGCAACAAGGGTGTTTTTGGATTCAGGCGTTCGTTTCTGCTTGATTTTCCAACGCTACCCCGTGGACCTCTTGAGTTGGCGGAATCATTGGAGCAGCTACGGGCTTTGGAGAACGGCAAACAGATTTTTGTCGCAGAAACGGATGTATATACCCATGGTATCAACACTCCAGAAGATATCCCAGTAGTTGAAAAAGCTCTAAGTGAAAAAATAAAGAGCAATAAATGACTATATTATCAGGGGTCCAGGGGAATTATTTCCCTGGTGGGTTTGGGCAAAGCCCAAGGTTTTGCCTTTAAGCCTTTAAATTAAAAAGCGTGGGGGTTTGGGGGCCTGCAAGGCCTCCCAAGGTTTTGTTTTTTAAGCCTTTATATTCAAAATAGTAAGGCTTTATAAGCCCACAATACCATCCCAATGCTATGCTTTTGACCACACATCGTCGATTAAAAAAAACACGATAAATCAAATGAAAAAATAAAATCCAGCAAAAAATATTTTTATATCAAACAAAAACATATTGATTATAATATTTTGATATATTAGGATTTCCTTATTCTGTAGTTCTAAAAAAAGGGGGATTGCAAGATGGGGCTGTTAAATTGCTGGAACTGGAACAACTGTGGTCGTTATCCTGGTGGTCCCAAGGCGGATGAAATGGGGGTTTGTCCGGCGACAATAGCGACTCAGGCCGATGGATTTCTTAACGGTCGTGCTGCTGGCAGGGGGTGTGCGTATGTAACGGGAACTTTCTGTGGTGGTACGGTACAGGGTTCGGCAAAAGACAAAACCCACAACTGTAAAAAGTGTGACTTTTATAAAGCCCTGAAAAAAGAGTTTAAAACTGCTTTGAGCGCAGTGCAGTTCAACAACTATGTAAAAGATAAAAAAGCCACTCCCTTAAACCCAAACCTTCCCTGGGTAGCCAAGTCAAAATCCGGCTATCAAACAATGGCAGCAGCCAAAGCCAGATATGAAATAAAACGGCTTAAACATTAAAAGGCTGTAAAGCCTATAGCCTGTTCTATACTGATTCCACCTATAAACGACCCCTAGTCAAATTGTAGTAGCGAGTTTGCTTGCGAACTATATTGCTATTTAAGGGTTCGCAAGCAAGCTTACAATTAAAGATTTTCAAAGGAATATCTATAAAATTATTTAGTAGTTATCATCAATAAAAATAGCAGTAGAAATGTGTGGCTCATATGGGGTACAATAATTAAGAACGAACAATAAAAGGAGGTACAACAGATGGCTAAAACAGAGATGATTCGCGCTAGGGTAGAGCCGGAAACCAAGCATGAAGCTGAAAAGATTTTTCATACTCTGGGGATTTCAGTTTCAGAGGCAATAAACATGTTTTACAAGCAGGTAGCACTACATGATGGAATGCCATTTGAAGTTAGAATTCCCAATGCTGAAACAATTGAGGCAATGCGTCAAGCTTCCAATGGTGAAAACCTAACAACCTGGAGTTCTGTTGATGAGTTGATCAAGAGTTCTTGAATGAACAGAACTATTCGTACCACTAAAGCTTTTGAAAAAGATCTGAAACGGGCAAGAAAGCGTGGTAAAAACCTTGATAAGTTAAAGGAAATTCTTGATGTTCTTGTTACGGGTGAACAGCTAGCTCCACGTTTTCGGCCTCACAAGCTCACTGGCAACTGGTCAGGATTTTGGGAGTGTCACATTGAGTCTGATTGGCTTCTTATCTGGATAGATGAAGATGAGGATACAGTGGTGCTCTCACGCCTTGGCAGCCACTCTGGTTTGTTTCGCTGATCTTATTTTAATCGTCTCTTTTTAATAAATTCCTACTTATACCTACCCAATACACTGTTTTGTCGCTTTTTTAGCAAACTTTTTACCAACCAATAAACAAAAAATTAAATATACAACAGTTTATATTATTAAAGTTTGTATTGAACACCTTCATCTTTTTGGCTTATGATTAAAACCTATTGCTGACAATAAACTACAGTCAGTGGTCCGTTATGCTTAATAGTGACAGTGGTTTGTCTATAATAAATATAAGGTTTTGTCATGTCTAAAAGTCACGTTTTTATCTCCCATACAACTAAGGATGATACTTTTGTTTCTGCTCTTTGTACGGCTTTGACGCAGCTGGATGTTGAGGTTTGGGAGGATGCTAGCAGGGTAACTGCTGGGGATGTTCTTTCTGAAGTGGTGGTTGGGGCTATTGGGGATGCTGACCATTTTATAATTGTGTTTACTTCGGACTCCATTGGTTCCAAATGGGTGGTTAAGGAGCTTGAATTAGCCAAGAAGGTTCGGCAAGAGAGGGGTGGTGGTTATAAAATTATCCCTTTGATGATGGGTGATGTGAACGAAACGATAGTTCAAGTTTATTGTGGAGATGAGCTAGTCGCCATTCCCATAGAGAGTGGGGCAGGTGGATTGCAGAAGGTCATGCCAGAAATTTTGGCTGGCCTTGGTAAAATACCTCCTGTTGACTGGGTTGCCCCTCAGGTTGTCTCTGATGACAAATTTGCTGAACTTACCCTTGAACTATCTGATCCTGAGATGGTGGAGGTACAAGAAGGGGTGCATAGAGCCAAGGCCAGGGCGCGGCTGGTTTTTACTCCACCTGATGGTGGTGAAAAACAGTTGAGCAAAAAATTTACCTTTATCGCCCCTAT
Organism: Magnetococcales bacterium; assembly: GCA_015232405.1. Taxonomy (GTDB): domain Bacteria; phylum Pseudomonadota; class Magnetococcia; order Magnetococcales; family JADFYX01. The sequence continues at coordinate 10,128 of JADFZS010000083.1, forward strand.
TGGTCCCATTGAGGCAGGGGAATTGCGCTGGTATTTAGAGAGTTATTACCAGTGGCCCACCGGGGTTTTTGAGGATAGAGCAAAAGGGGTTGAAAAACTGCTGCCCAAGTGGGGTGGTAAACTATATGAGGCGGTAGCACCTGTTAAAGATAGCATTGTACTTTTGACAACCTGGGAGAACTCTGGGGATAAAAAGACCGCTTTTAGATTTACTGTTTATGTGGAGTCCGATGAGGATGAGACTCTATCGGATGGTGATAACGGTAAGATAAAAGAGGCAGCAACCCAGCTTTTGGGGCTGCCTTGGGAGCTGCTCCATGAGGGTTCTCGTTATCTCTTCCAAGGGGCAAAACCTGTTGGTGTGCGTCGTCAGCTACCCAACTACAAAACAAAATCCCAACTTGTTACCGAACCACCCATACGTATTTTGTTGGTATCTCCCCGTCCTGAGGAGGAAGGTTTGGGCTATATCGACCATCGTGTTAGTGCCATACCGTTGGTTGAGGCGTTGCAACCGTTAGGGGCGTTGGTGGAGTTGACGGTGTTGAAAAAGCCGTTTTTTTCAGAGTTGGAGGCGGAACTTGCAAAAGCCAGTGCTGCGGATAAAAGCTACCATGTTGTCCATTTTGATGGACACGGTGTTTATGATAAAAAAATTGGTCTGGGTGGTCTCTGTTTTGAAAATGGAGCCGATGGGGACAAACTAGAGAAACGCAGAAACAACACAGTAACGGCAGACAAAATAAAGGCCATGGTCGCCGATCACCATATACCCCTGGTTTTTCTTGAGGCTTGCCAAGGAGCCAAGACAGATGAAGACCCCACCGCCTCGGTAGCAGGAGCACTGCTAGACCAAGGGGTAGGGTCTGTTGTTGCCATGAGCCACTCTGTTTTGGTGGAGAGTGCCAAGCGGTTTGTCGGGGCTTTTTATACTGAGTTGGCAGCAGGTAAAAGAGTTGGTGCTGCAATGTTGGCAGGGCAGAAAAAGCTCTTTGGCGAAACCTACCGCTTTCATATTATGGGGGCAGGTGAGCTACATATGCAGGATTGGTTTGTGCCTGTGCTTTACCAAGAGGCAGAAGACCCGGTTTTAATAAAGGAGATTCCCTCTGATCAATCAGTTCGTTTGATCAAACAGCAGCAAAAAAGCAATTTAGCAGCATTGCCAGAAAAAGAGGAACACAAATTTATTGGTCGCAGCCGGGAGTTGCTAAAGTTGGAGCGTCTGCTAACCCAGCAGCACTATGGGGTGATATTGGGTGAAGGGGGCGAGGGTAAAACAGCTTTGGCGATGGAGCTAGCCCGTTGGTTGTTACAGATAAACCGTTTTAAACGGGTGGTTTTTGTCAGCTTGGAAAAAATAACCATTGCCCGTGCAGTTTTAGATAGCATCGGTCGTCAGTTAGAAAATAAATTTTCCGTTGCCGAGCATGACAGCATAGATGCCGCATGGCCTTTTGTCGCTAGTTATTTGGAGCAGCAGCCCACCATTGTTATTTTTGATAATATGGAGTCGGCCTTGCCACCGCCAGCTGGTTCATCAGGGGCGGATAGCTTTGAAGAGGAAGCTTGGCAGGAGATGTTGAAGCTGTTCAAACGGTTTGCCGATGTCCCATCTACAAAAATTATCTTCACCAGCCGGGAGAAAATGCCTGCACCTTTTTCAAAACACTCCATAACCATTAATAGGCTAGACCGTAGAGATGCCATAGCACTGGTCAGCCATATTATGGGTATAAGTGAAAGTGCACCACCCCCGGAAGATTCTGGTGATGAGGATGGAATAATCGCCCTGGTAGAGGCGGTAAACTGCCACGCCAGAAGTCTGGTTTTAATAGCACCAGAGGTGCAACGTCTCGGTGTGAAAGGTGCTAGCCAAGAGCTTGCCACCATAATGAAAAAGCTGGAAAAAGATCACCCAGGAGAAAGGGAAAGATCGCTATTTGCCAGTGTTGAACTATCCCTGCTCAGGCTGTCAGAAAAGGTAAAACAGGAGATTAAACTTTTGGCTTTTTTCCATGGTGGCTGCAATTTAGCTGTCCTGAATATGATGGGAATTCCCCAAGAGAGGCTACCTGAAATAGAAGCCGAATTGATAAACACCGGGCTTGCCCAACCAGCACCCTACGGTCATCTCCGTCTCCACCCAGCACTATGACCCTATCTGGCTGGTAAAATGGAGGTTGGGGAGCTGGAAGCCGGACAAGAGAGATGGCTGGCAGCTATGAAGGCATTGGCTGGGTATTTGTACGAACAATTGTTCCAAAAAATAGAAATTGCTGCAACTCTTACCCTGCTGGAATTTCCCAACCTGTTGGCAGCCCTTAATCAGGCCCAACAAAAACAGTCTCCCGAAGAAGTGGTAGATTTTGCTACAACAGTTGAACAACTCTTGGCTAATCTAGGTCGTCCCACAGCTTTGGCAAGGGTAGTTGCTATTCGGGAGGTGTTTACTAAAAAGTTGGGGGATTGGAGCAAAGTTGCGTTTGAAGCTGAGAGGATGAAAATTGAACGGTTATTGGAACAGGGGCAATTTCCTGCTGCCCTGGCATTGGCGCAAACTCTTTTGCAAAAGAGTCTCAAGGCTGGTGAGAATGCCTATGATGGAGCTGACTATGATATTGCTTTGGCACATGATTTAATGGGTGATGTGCTGTCAAAAGGTGGTCAGGCACAAGAAGCGTTGGTTTTTCTGGAAGAGTCGCGGAATAGGTTTCATATAATGGGAGAGGCTGGGAGGGTCAGCGCCCAGGCAATGGCTAGTGCTGCAATTACCAGAAAAGGGGATTGTTTTCGCAATCTAGGTCTGTTTGATGAGTCAGCAAACGCCTATTTAGAGGCAATTACTCTGGACAAAAAACGGAATGCTGTTCGAGGTATAGCTGTTGGAAAAGGCCAGCTTGGCACAGTAAGAATGTTTCAGAAAAAATATACCGATGCTTTGCAAGCCCATCAAGATGCCTTGAAAATATTTGAACAACTTGGGGAGCCGAGAATGATGGCTACCGCTTGGCATCAGATCGGTATGGTTCACCAAGAGACAGACCAGTTTGAAAATGCCGAAAGTGCCTACAGGCAATCCATGGAAATTAAAATTAATGAGAAAGATCGGGCAGGAGAGGCCAACTCCTTGAACCAGTTGGGCAACCTCTATAGCAACAATGGTCGTCTGGAAGAGGCTGTTACCTTTTATTGTAAGGCTGTAGCGATTTTTGTTGAACTGCATGACTTGGCAAATGAGGGATTTGGGCGAAGTAACGTTGCTGACAAATTGATCAGACTTAAACGTTTTGCTGAGGCTCGTGAGGAGTTGCTACGGGCCATAGAGTGCAATAAACCTTTTGGTCACTCTGCTCAACCTTGGAAAACCTATTCTGTACTCCACAATCTGGAACAGGCAGTCAATAACCCAGAGGCTGCCAGCAAAGCCAGATCCAAGGCCAGAGAACTATTTTTAGCCTATCGTCGCGATGGGGGAGAGAACCATGAAACAGGGGCTAAACTCTGTGCCATGGTGGGGCAAGCTATCGCCAAGAAGGATACCAGTGAAACGGAAGAGACCATAAAGCAACTTGCAACTCACCCCGATCTTCCACCCTATTTGAAACCCCTGCTTACCAACCTGCAAAAGATCATTGCTAGTTCCAGTGATAAAGAGTTGGCAGAAGACCCTGGCTTGTATTATAGGGATGCAGTAGAGCTTCAACTCCTCTTGGAAAGCCTTGCTCAATAGGTTGTGATGGAGTTGTAATTAATAGGATTTAATTGGTAGTTTTGTTGCCAGTTTATTATAAATAACCACACTTAAGAATTTTAGCTTGATATTTGTCTATGTTAAAGCAGTAGATTGAAAAAAAAGAAGCAGTTGCAATTATGTCAAATATGAGCTGTTATGATGGTTTGTTAAAAAGTGTGAAGGGTGAAACATTGAATAGCAGTAAAATAAAACCCAACGAAGATCTTTTAGTGAGTGGTTCGGCCTATCTGAAAAAACGGCTGCAAGATCCAGTATTTAAAGCTGCTTATGAGGCAGAACAGCTAAGGGCTAAGATTGCTATGGTCTTTAAAGAGAAAAGAAAGGCTTGTGAAAATTACCCAATCTAAGCTGGTAAAAAAAGTCCATACTAATTAAAAAGTTATCTCCCGTATCGAAAACGGTGCTCACTCAGTAGGGGTTGATCTACTGCAAAAGGTGGCATCTGTTCTTGGGGCTAAAGTTGATTTTACCCTTGCTTGGTTTTTTATGGTAACATTGGTTTATAAGTGCTAAAAAAACTTTTAAAAGCAAAACCTTGGGTGGCCTTGCAGGCCCCCAAACCCCCACGCTTTTTAATTTAAAGGCTTAAAAACAAAAGCAAAACCTTGGGCGTTGCCCAAACCCAGCAGGGAGATAATCTCCCTGCACCCATAATAATAAAAATATTTTTTTGTCTATCTTTAGTTTGAATTTGCTATACAGCTATTTTTTCGCCATATTATTAACCAACCTTCCTACCCAACCTCACCCTTACCGCCTCTTCTTGATCCATCTCCTCTAGTTGGCTCTCTATGTGATGGATGGCTTGGTCTAGTTCGGGGAGGATTACATCTTCTAATGCACGGGCGCGGCGGTCGGTTCGGCGGTATTCTAGTAGTAGGCGTTGTAGGTTGTTGGAAATCTCTGCCATTGTTATGCTTTTTGTTAAAAGCTTGGCAAAGGTGTTGCGACACTGTTTTGCCTCTGGGGAGGGGTTTACACCTTCTGTTATCTCTGGTTTGGTGGCTTGGGTCAGGTTGGCGTTTTCTATTAGGGTAACACCGAAAAACGAACGGGTTTGGCTTTTTATTTTTGGTTCTTGGCGGTTTATTGCTGGCTGGGCTTGCAAACCGTGAAGACCGTGACGGGTTATGCTCTGGCTCATATCATTTTGGGCCTGCTTAAAAAGGGCGTTGTGCTCTTTTTTTACCTCATCTCTTTTATTAAAAAGGGTGATTATCTCCGCTGCCAAAAGTAGCCGTTTTTCATCGAGAAAGCGGAAGCCTTCCTCCATAACCCGGCGTTCGTCTTTGGCCTCCAGCAATGCACTGCGGGTGGGGGAGATCTGCATGGATCAGGCTCTTCTTTTATGGAGATGGCGAGCTATCTGCTCGTCGGTCAAACGGGATAGCTCGGAGTCCGGCAGACGGCTTAACAACAACCAACCCAAATCCATACTATCATCCAGACTTCTAGGTCCGTCCTGATGGATGAACTTCTCTTCAAACTCCACACCAAATTCTAAAAACCGCCGATCAGCCGGGGTCAACCCTTCTGCGCCAACCACGTTGGATAACAACCTTACCTGGGTGGTACGGGAGTAAGCAGCAAAAAGTTGGTTGGCTAACGCCGGATGGTCCGGGTCGGTAAACCCTTCGCCAATGCCATCTTTCATCAAACGTGACAGGCTGGGCAGCACATTAATGGGGGGGCTTACCCCCTCACGATCCAGCTTTCTATCCAGGGTTATCTGCCCCTCGGTGATATAACCTGTTAAATCCGGTATGGGGTGGGTGATATCATCTGCTGGCATGGTTAAAACTGGCAGCTGGGTTAACGTACCGGGGCGACCTTTTAAATATCCTGCCCGTTCATAAAGGGTGGCAAGGTCGGAATACATATAACCGGGATATCCCTTACGGCTGGGTATCTCACCATGGCTGGCGGAGACCTCTCGCAGGGATTCGCAATAGTTGGTAAAGTCGGTGATGATAGCCAGCACATGGCGACCCTCAACAAAAGCTAGATATTCCGCAGCGGTCAAGGCAAATCTTGGGGTTAGCAAACGCTGGGAGCTGGAGTCCGAAGCCAGGTTTAAAAAGAGCGCGGTGTGGCCTAATGCTCCGCTCTCCTCAAACGATGCCCGGAACTTCTCTGCGGTGTCATATGGCACACCGATGCCAGCAAAAACTATGGCAAACTCCTCTTTGGATTTGTCGCTCTGCTCACCCGATGGCGAACGCAACCTTGCGTGCATGGCGATATCCAACGCTAGCTGGTTGTGGGGTAGACCACCACCTGAAAATATAGGTAGCTTCTGCCCCCTGACAAGGCTGTTCAACACATCGATAGCGGATATTCCGGTCTCGATAAAGTCCTCCGGTTTTACCCGGCGCATGGGGTTTAAAATACCCCCATCAACGGGCATTTTTTTTGTTGCTGCAACCGGGGGTCCACCATCTATCACCCGGCCCACACCATCAAACACCCGGCCTAAAATACCTGGGCCTAAGTTAAATGAAATCGGCTCTCCGGCAAAGCTTATTCTGGTGTTGTTCAAAGAGAGACCAGAGGTGGATTCCAACACCTCAATGGTCATGAAATCATTATCAAGAGCAGCAATTCTGCCCAGCCGTTTTTTACCGTCAGAGCCTGTCACCTCCACCATCTCGTTAAGCCCCACATCCACCCGACGATGGGCAAAAAGCAGGGGGCCTTCAATACGGGTGGCAGCTTCGTCTAAAAAAAGATTTGCGTTGGTGTTCATACCCCGTCACCCTCTTGCACGTTTGATAGTAGGCCACTAAATGCGGTGGTCAATGCGCTATGCAGCTGGTCAAAACTCTCCATCTCATCCTCAGAAATCTCCTCACCCATACGTTGCAAACGCCGTACCTCCGGCAGAGCGGTGATATCTTCTACACCCACACCTGCCTCCACCGCTTTTTGTGCCATATCCATAAAACCATCCAGCATGGACATCATCTTTGTCTGTTTTTTTGGTGAGGCAAAACGGTCTTTTTCAGAGAAGGCCGACTGTCGTAAAAATGCTTCGTTTACAAGATCCGCCAACATTAACACCAGCTGCTGTTTTGGCGGTAGAGAGTCCTTGCCAAGAATTCTCGCCATACGTTCCAGACGGGTCTGTTCTTCCAATATGGTGAGAAATCTACGGCGGTGCTCATCCCAGTTTGGTGCGCCCTGTTTTTGCCACCATTTTGCCAGATCAGCTGCATCTTCAGAGTATGAAATAAGAGGATCAATAGCAGGATAAAAACGGGCCTGGGCGCGCTTGCGATCCAACGCCCAGAAGTTACGCACATAGCGTTTGGTATGTATGGTAACAGGCTCGGAAAAATCACTTGATGGGGGACTTACCGCACCGATAATGGTCAATGATCCACCCTTATCAGATAGAGTGCGAACCCTTGAGGCGCGTTCATAAAATTCTGCAAGACGGGTACTAAGATAAGCAGGATAACCAGCCTCACCCGGTAGCTCACCCAGACGACCGGAAACCTCACGCAGTGCCTCGGCCCAACGGCTGGTGGAGTCTGCCATCAACGCCACATGCAGCCCCTGATCACGGAAATATTCAGCCACCGTAACCCCGGTATAGATACTTGCCTCACGAGCTGCAACAGGCATGTTTGAGGTGTTGGCAATCACCACCATACGTTCCATCAACGGTCGTTTGGTGACAGGATCTTCCAAATGGGGAAACTCATCCAAAACCCCGGCCATCTCGTTGCCACGTTCTCCACAACCAAGGTAGATGATAACGTCGGCGTTGCACCATTTGGCAACGGTCTCCAAAAGCACTGTTTTGCCCGTACCAAAACCACCGGGAACCATCGCCTTGCCACCCCTTGCGGTGGGAAACAGACAGTCCAAAATACGTTGCCCGGTCAACAAAGGAGGGCCAATGCTAAGGCGTTCGGCAACAGGGCGAGGAGTGCGCACAGGCCAGTCGTGGCTCATTGCCAGCTCTTGCTCTTCACCGCTGGAACTACTCAAGGTGCATATGGTCTCAATATCGGTATAATCACCCCTCTCTTTTATGGATATAACCTCTCCACCCTTATCCGGTGGCACAAGGCAGGGTTGGGTTTTTGCTGGCTTGGGGCGGGTTCTTACCTGACCAAAGGGATCACCACCTTTGATGATCTGCCCCACCTCTACCAACGGTTTAAAATTAAATACCGGAGGTTCCGGCAGCTCTTGACCGGGATATAAAAAGTCTCTGCCTTCACCATCCAAAGAGCGCAGAAGACCATCAAAAATATTGCCTAAAATACCCGGACCCAGCCGAACCGAAAGAGGGTTGCCCTCACCAGCCACCGGATCACCAGGACGCAAGCCTGAGGCATCCTCATACATCTGCACCGTTATCTCATCATTATGGAGCCGTACCACCTCCCCAAGCAGTTTTTTTTCACCCACCAAGACAGCTTCGTTTATCTTAAATGGTCTGTTGACCGTAGCCCTCATGACAGGGCCGGAAATCCAGTGGATTACAGCATCTTTCATGACTCATTCTCGCTTGCATCAATAAGGCCCAATAGTTGAGCATCTATGGAGTTGCTGTCGGCTAATAACATGGCAAGAGATCCATCCACCCAAGCATTGTTACAACCGATTTTAAGGCCAGCCTCTATGGTGGCATCCTGGGTGAAAACTATGGGTGATGTCGGGTTCTGCTTGATACGACCTTTTATGTGTGCCATATCCTCTCCCGATAGCTCTTGGGGGGTTACAACCTGCCACTCACCCTGGGGTAGAAAACGTAAGGCTTGCTCGGCTATATAACCCAGCCATGCCTCCCTTGCCGTGGCATCTTCCCAACGTTGTTTAAGGACATTTTTCAAAAGCTCCCGGCTCTCATTTAACAGAGCTTGGGACTCTTGCAGTTTTCGTTGACGCTCTTCGGTTTTCTTTCTGGCAAGGGCGGTGTTTTCTACCACAGCCTGCCTGCGACGTTCATTATATATCGCCTCTGTTACCCGTGTCCGGGCCTCGGCAAAGCCTGTTTTTATAATTCTCTGGGCCTCTTGCCGTGCCGTTTGTAAAATCTCTTCCCGTTTGGCATCACGGTTTTGTTCCACCAGGGCGATAAGCTCATTTCTGCGGGTGGTGACAGATCGGTTATCACTCATTGGCCCAACCCCAATTTGGCTCTGAGTTGTGCCTCATAGTCTGGTTGGGGTTGCTGGTTCTGCATATCGCCAACCACATGGGTTAAAACAGATGTCGAAGTCAAAATTTTCTCCAGTAGGGCAGGGGTGATATTTTGTGCAACTTGTGATGTTATGATCAACATCTCACAACCGGGCAAAGCCCCCTTTACTGTGCGCTCTTCACTACCGTCGGCAGGGGTTATTACCTCCACACCTGCAAGTGCCCAACCAGCGGCAGATATCTCGTCGCCAATAAAAACCAGCTTTGCCATTTATCCCAACCGATTTAAAATCAAGATAGAGATAATAAGACCATAAATAGCGATACCCTCTGCCAGACCAACCAAAATCAACATCCGGCCCATCATCTCCGGTTTTTCGGTCACAGCTCCCACCACTGCTGCTCCCACCTGTCCCACGGCAATACCAGCAGCCAATGAAGAAAGGCCGGTTGCCAAGGCTGCTGCCATATATCCCATGGCGGGATCAAAACCTCCAGCGCCAGTTGCTTGACCACCAGCAGGAACCGAAGCCATAGCCTCCATTCCACCAAAAACCCAGGTGATAGCACCAGCTAAAATAGCGGTAAAGACAGTCATAGCAAAAGCAACTTTAGTACGTGGCGACATGAAAACCTCCTAAAAATCAACTATTGAGGGGGAGCCGGAAGGGGCCTGAAAGGCCGACCTGAACCCCGTAAAAAACGGACAAAAAATTCAAACAGAATCAAACGGGTGGTCTGTACTGAAACCACCAATCCCTCCAGGGCAATGATAAGAACATTACCAAAAAAGAGAATTGTAAATCCAGCAACTACACTCTGGGGTAACTCCGCCAATGTCATAACCGCCATGGAGAGACCAGCATGGGCCAGCGCAAAAGCACCAACACGGGCAAATGATAGGGTGTTAACTCCCAACTGCATGGCTAGTTCAACGAGATGACCAAGTTTGCCGAGAATTTTAACAAAGCTTTTTTGCAACAGATAGTTACCGATTAAAAACCAGCCCAAGCCCACCACCGCCATGCTCCAGCCTATGGGGTGGATAAAAGAGAGAACCACACCGACATACAAAATAAAAATCCCCCCTTCAGCCTGTAACCATTTTTCTCCTCGACCAACCCAAAACTCACCCAACCCCTTTAACAACATACCACCCACTATCATAAAAAATCCCAATACCAACGGTACAGCCAGCACTGTTAAAGGTTCATGTGTGGGGTGTAGCCATAAGGGGGTGATAATATCCTCCCGGCTAAAGATGCTACCAAACAGAAAACCAAAAAATATGGCAGACAGCCCACCGGATATCAGCAGCCAGGCAGCAGCAAATTTTTTCCGTAAACTAAAACCGACCCAGGCCAGTACAGCACCCTGGCCCACATCGCCAAACATATAGCCAAACAATAAAGGGGCGATTATGGTCAACAGTGGTGAAGGGTCGGCCTCATCACGACCGGGTATGCCCAACAGCCGGGGAAATAGCTCAAACGGTTTTGCCCAACGGGGGTTGACCAATAACATGGGTGGGTTTTCATCTTTGCCCTCGGCAACATCGATCAAAGCTTTTATGCCAGCTCTATCAAAATAGCTGTTGATGGAGTTTTGTAAACCACTGTCGGTCCACCCCTCCACATGGGCTAGCTGTTCGTTTGAGGCGGTCTTCTCCATGATAGAAAAAAACCACTCCAGCTGTTCTGTCACCTGCAGTAGTGAGGCAACCTCATGTTTGTCGGCAATCTGGGCAAGCTCCTCCCGGATCTCCTTTTGCTCTTCTTGGTTTTTTTCAAGTCTGGCAAGGGTCTCCGGCAGCAGCTCACCCACATCTCCTCTGCACCACTTGGGAAAATTAAACAGCCGACCCTTAGCTGTCACCACCCAATCGTTAAGAGTTTGAATCTCATCCGGCAGACCCACCGCCACCAAAAAGGTGTTGGACTCACCAATAACACGCCTGACAATGGTTAGGGTCTCTTTGGGAATATCCTCTTCAAAAACCTCAGGTATCACAAAAATAGCAGAGGCAAAAAACCGCTCTTCACCGTATGATTCAGGTGTGTTGATGGGGGAAAAATCCAATGAGCATTCACCAAGATGGGGGATCATATCAAACAGCAAAGTCAGATCCACCCCTATGGCCTGTTTATCGTGCAGTTTTTCAATAACACTCTGGGCATCTTTTCGCCATAACTCCAGGGCAGCTATGGCCTGATCAAGTTGATCCAGTGCTTTTTTATTGGAGATAAGCTTTTTTTCGCCAGCAGGTTTTTTGGGCCAATAAGCCCTGAAACGGTTGGCTAATTCACGGTAGTGGTTGAGCCTTTGGGCCAGCTCCGGTGTTAGCGTTGTAAACTGCTCCATCTTTTGCAGCTCTGGCCCTGCCTCTAGCTGCACACCAAAATTGCTAACAAGAGCGGCCATAGCCTGGGGTAGCTCATCCCTGGCGCATAACAGTTGAAATCTGTGGGCTGGTTGGGGTCTTGATATCACTCTTTTTCTCCTCTGCTTTCAGAGAAAAACAGCCGACGACGACATAGGCCACCCCTAATGCGTTCATAATCCAAAGCTTGCAACAATATATAAACAAATAGAGCTGCCGGGGTGGCAGCAAAACGGCGAAAACGTAGCTGTAAAGCGATTTTCAGCTCTTGTCTAGCAACATCACCATGTTGAGATTGGTTGAGGGAGGCAAAATGCTGGTAATGGTTCTGTACAAGGGCGGTCAACTCCTCTAGCTGACCATCCCCTTTTTGATCGGGCCACATGCTCCGCCATTTTTCCAGCCATAAAGCCAAGGTCTCTTCCCGGTTTGGGGCTGGTTTTTTATGGAGATCAAATAGAGTTTGACAATTTAAAACAGCAGACTTCCAACCCTTGGGAACCCATTGTGATGACTCTTGAATAAAGGCAAACAGATGGGCCTTTAAATTATCTTCCAGGCTGTGTATATCGCTATTTTCATCAATGGCACTCACCCATGGCGCAAGGGCGGTCTCGCGGATTTTTTTAAGAAAAATTGCAAAACTGGTGGAAGACTCCAAACGGTTCCATGCGGCATCATCAAGATGACCACTATAACGGGCCTGCAACCGTGCCTGGACATAAACAAATCTGCTCATTATTTTTTTACAGCCATTTGCAGGGGTTCACCATGGGTCAAACGGGCAGCTAGAATCTGGACAATTTTTTCAAGGTCAACTCTGTGGGTAACTTCACCCTCTTGTTGGGATATTCTCGCCTCGCGTTTTTTGGCCTTGTTGAGATATTTTTTGTTCTTCTTAGACCGTTTTTTTATAATTTTGCTAATGCGTTTATCAGCACGGGCAGATATCTGGGCCTCCTTATGCTGGGCAGCCAGAACCAGGGCCTCTGCCTCTTCTCTACTTTGGGATATTGCCTGTAACGTCTCTTTTTCTGCCTGCAACACCATGTTAATTGCAAGGCCAGTGTTCGGTATGGACTCCTCTTGATCTATGATCATGCCCATTTTCTTCCTTATCTAAAAAAAATCGACCAAAAATTCACCGCACATCCTAGCATGGAATAAACTCCCCAAGCGAGAGAATTTATTTATAGGGCTATAATTTTTTTGTTGTTGTAAGGGACAAAACAGCCCAATTGTTTAACAATAATAATAATTAATTATTGAAAGCTGATCAATACCTTCCATAGCAATATTGTTTATCAATGGTTTTGCTTGGTTGGGTTGATGGAGCAAAACCATAAAAAAACCCGGATATCCATGTCTGAAATATCCGGGTTGGCTTAATGGTTTTTTTGTCAGCTGTAAAAGCAGCTAAAATTCATGACAATGCCTACAAACAGCGATAAGCATGAATTATAAATCAATTTTTATA
>JADFZS010000084.1 GCA_015232405.1 Magnetococcales bacterium
TCAAACATAAAAGCGACACAACCAGCTGTACCCATATTTCCACCATATTTGGAAAAAATGTGCCTTACATCAGCCACGATATAGCTGTCGGAATGATTGAAGAGGAGATTGATCAAGCAGCTTTGATGGAATCAACTCTCATAATGAATGAACGTCTTGCATCACTCTCTTCGGCTTTGAGTGCCTACCAATCGCATCACTACACTCATTTTAAAGATAGCCTCACATATATTAAAGACCATGCCTATCACGCTCTTGTTTCCGGCTTAACTATTGGTGGAGCTAGCTTGGTTATTATGAGCCTTATCTCATATTTTGTTGGTTCAAGGATTTTGAGTCAGATTGTCCAGATGGGTAAAGCAATGGAGAATGTTACCCAAGGTGATATGTCGCAATTTGTTCCTGTTACATCCAATGACGAGTTGGGATGGATGGCAAAACTATTTAACAGTATGAGTGGCAAGCTCAAAGAGACATACTTTTTTTTACAACAGGAGCAAGACAAACTCTCTACAATTATTTTGAGTGCCAAAGAGGGAATTATTGTTACAGACCAACAAGGGAAGGTGGTTTTGGTCAACCCATCTGCTGAGTTTATTCTTGAAAAGTCAAAAGATACGATTGTTGCTGGTGGTTTTTATAACATTCTAGACGACCCGAAATATCTCAAGGCATTCTTGGATAACAGCTCAGAAGATATTCCTGATACAATCGTCTACCGTAACAAAATTCTCAATATACTTGCGGCTACTATGCATGATAATGATGGTCGGGTAATGGGTTCGTCAGCCTTGATTCGTGATGTTACCCAAGAGAAGAAGCTGGAAGAACAGCTCAGAAACATGTCATATACTGACAAGTTGACCGGGCTGTACAATCGACGTCGTATGGAAGAGTTGATGGCTATGGAGTATGAGCGAGGTTCCCGTACACAACATAAAATGGCCGTCCTTTTCTTTGATGTTGACCATTTCAAAAAATTCAATGACACCTATGGACATGACGTAGGAGACGATGTATTGGCACTTATCGGCAAATTGTGTAAAAGCCATTTCCGCAAGGTAGATTATTGCTGTCGTTATGGCGGAGAGGAGTTTTGTATGATTCTGCCCAATACGAATGAAAGTAGTGCGATTAAAGTCGCTGATCGTTTTCGTGAAAGTCTTCAGAAAATGCCCGTTAATGATCTTGAGGGAGTATTTGTCACAACCAGTATTGGCATTGCTCTTCATCCCCAATCAGGAATCGATAGCTGGGAAATTCTGCTTAAAAGAGCTGATGCGGCACTTTATGCTGCAAAACGCGGTGGTCGCAACATGGTAGTACTCTGGGATCCTGAAAAACATATGGAGATGTAGTTTTTATAGCTTTACTGTCAAACAACAACTCCTTAGACCGGATATTTATAATATTACAAAAACCTTTAATAACAAAAAAATGTTATCACAAGAAAAATGGACAACATATTCTTGATGGAGGCACAAATACGAATGAGGAATTCTTATGAAAAATAATATATTTATAATTCCAACGATTGTTATGCCCTTATTATATCCATTATCTGCAGTAGCTGAGGAGGGTTCCCGAATTAGATGGAGTGGATTTGCTACAGCAGGTGTCTCTGCCTCAAGTTCTGAGACAGAATATATTGAGAGAATTGATGAAGATGGTGATTATAGAGAGACCAAATTAGGGCTAAATCTTGGTGTATCTATTACACCGGAACTCGGGCTAGCCGGACAAATCTTGATGGCTGGGCGAGAGCGGGATTTTGGAGCTCATGCCGATTGGGTTTTCCTATCTTATGATATATTTGATTCAACGAGTATCATGGCAGGGCGGATAAAATATCCCAACCTACTGTTTTCCGAAATTTACGATGTGGGATACCTATATCCATGGGCCAGGGTACCACAGGAGATTTATAGTTTTGAATCTCTTGGCCCAAATATGGCTCATGAAGTGTTTGCAGGTGTGAGCCTTCTTCATAGTGGTGAATTGAGTGAAGATTTTGAATATACCATCCAGCCTTATGGTGGTAATGCTCCAATGGAAGATGGCAATATCAAGAAAATGGTCGGTATTATGATTTCTACCAACAGTGAAAATTTCTTGATCAAAGGTGGGTATAATCGGGGCGAGATGCATTTAGAAGAGGATCATCATCGGGAAATATCTGAAGGAGCTATTCGTCAAATATGGTCGGCTGGTTTTCAGATGGATTTCAACGATGTTTTGGCTAATGCTGAATATGTTCGCTCAACAATTGAAGATATGTCTGAATTTGACACTGACTCATGGTATGTGAATCTTGGGTACAGGATCAACCAGTGGACTCCATATATAACATACGGAGTCATGGAACAAGAAAGTGGTCTAGGTCAACGATCCATAACTGCTGATCTCCGGTACGATATTGGTACTTCTGCAGCCTTGACAATCGAATATCAAAATATTGATCCACAACTAAGAGATTCAACTGTCGGTGAGGAAAACAAGCTGCCTTCTGGGTTGTTTGCATCAGAACCATCAGAGTCAACCGTAAATATAGTTTCCGTTACACTAGACGTGATCTTTTAAATAAGGGAGAGACGATATGTATTTATTAAATAAAATATTTTGGTTGTTCTCCTTTATTTGTGTCACCGTAATTATGTTGACTACTCCTGTAATGGCTGAACTTGTTGTTATTACCAGTTCTGAAAATGAGAATCTGAGCTTAACAAAAAAAGAGATTAAAAAGTTGTTTCTCGGTAAGAAGAAAAAAATCAAGGGAGTGAGGTTGGTCCCTGTGGATCAAACCAACGGCACAAAAGACCAAAAGAAATTTATCAAGAAAGTACTAAATAAAACACCAAAGAAGCTTAAAGCTTATTGGGCACGCAAAATTTTTAGTGGTAAAGGCACGCCTCCTCAACATATGAAGGATGCCTTAGCGGTAAAGGAGTGGATAAAAAATAATCCACAGGCAATTGGATATATTGATGATAGTGATGTGGAGAATTCTTTACATATAGTATATAAAGTGAAATAGAATAAACAATTTCAACTTGTTCAGATTGTGACGAAACTCTTTCTAAAGATAAATACTGATCATCTAAAAGTTGCAAAAAAACGCTGTCAAAGAGTAATGTCTTTGATGGCGTTTTGTTTTTTTGTCTCAAAATAATATTTAGTCGGCCTTGAAAAAATTTGGGTTGCCAGGAAGAGATATCATTCCAACCATAAAACTATCCATTGGAATAAGTTTTATGGTTTAAAGGTAAAAAAAAAACCATTTTGTCAGCTCATCAAAGAGCCACCAGCTTTGAGCTATACCTGATTAATTTGTAGGTATTGGCAACAGCCGTTTGAACTTATGTTTTGAGAGGTCGGGTAGGATAAAAACACCCTCATTTTTGCCATAGCTCAAGTGAAAATATTCATGGCGGGTAAAACCTGTTACCCTGGCTAAAACATACCAGGGAAAGGATGAGATCAAGGTGTTATAAATTCTAACCTCTTCGTTATATTCGTCTCTGCGTGTGGCGATACGGTTTTCTATCTCAACCAATTTATCCATAAGTTGTTGATAGGTTCTTGAGGTACGAATTTTTGGGTACTGCTCTACAACTGCCAACAGTTTT
Organism: Magnetococcales bacterium; assembly: GCA_015232405.1. Taxonomy (GTDB): domain Bacteria; phylum Pseudomonadota; class Magnetococcia; order Magnetococcales; family JADFYX01. The sequence continues at coordinate 3,627 of JADFZS010000084.1, forward strand.
GCCATGGTAGGAAGACCGGGCATTTTATCGGCAACTGCTTGGGCTGCTGTTGGGGTTGGATCGGAAGCAACAACACCACTTGCCCCCCCTGCCCCAGCATTTTGATTTTTAATCATACCCTTGCCGATCTTTGACCTGACATCGGCAACATGGCGGAAAACCTCCCGTTCCAATGAGGCTTGATTAAGGGTGAGGTTTATCAGGTTGGAAAAAAGATTTACCCTTCTTTGCAGAACATCCTCTACCTGACCGTTAGCGGTTAAAACACGCTCTTCTAAGTTAACGAAACGGTTGAAGTTATAGAGAGTTGTTACCCCAAAAATAATTATCGAAGCAAAAGAGAGGGTGACGATCAATGATCTGGCTTTAATGGGGCGCAGACGAAACCGTTTTGATTCAAACTCATCTTTATAAAGCTCACGCATCATCCGCTTCATACGGCGCATACGCTCACTGTTTGCTGAGTCCGGCTCTAGTTCGTCTAACTTATATTTATCTTTATCCGTCACTATTGGTAAAATCCAAAAAAATATTATGGGCTATTTGTCAGTAGTCAGGGTCTTCACTACGCTTTTTTTCACTGCGCACTAAAATAGAGAATATGGCCAGTGCAAAACCAGAGATAAAAGCACCAGCAACAGCCAATATCATGGGCATCTCTACTGGTTCGCCAAAGACAAAACGGACCTCTATATCGTGCATATTCTGAGAGGCAAAAATCAGCAAAAAGATAGCGAAAACCAGGGAAGTAACTAGCCTGACCATACCTGATTCTCTCTGTTTTTCAAGTTCTTAAAACTCCAAAATTTGCAAAGACAGTAAAAAAATGTCAAATCAAGCAATTTCACCAACCACATCACCAACCTCGTGCCAATACTCCAAAGGTAGCTCTGTTGCCAACTTCAAAGCCCCAGCAGCACCTGAAAAGGCCGGGTCAGCAACCCGAACTACATTAACATCACCATAATCTTGCATATGATCAACTATAGCCTCACTTAAGCCCCGTATGTGCCCTCCACCACCAGCCAGGATAATATTTTGCAACGCCTCTTCTTGATGTTCAGGATCGAATAACGGAACCAAACTCTCAAGAGTTTCAAAAATATCCGGCAAAATAGCAGAGCAAGCTCTACCTACCTCGGGACCAACATCATAGCTTGATGGTTTACCATTGCTACGTAAGGTGACGACAATCTCTTCGCTCTGCTCCCCCACATAGCCGTACTGCTCCTTAATTTTTTTTGCCAGCAATGGAGTTATCTGCACTTGCGGATAGCTCTCTTCGATTGCAGCAACCAACATATCGTCGATATAGTTACCAGCTTTGATGAGAGTTATCTGATCATCACTTGTTGGAACTGTACCTTTCATGGCACAAAAATCAACTGTTCCAGCTCCTATATCTATAATAATAGCATTGGTGAGCCTGTTTAAACCATATGCAGCCATAAATGGTTCTGAAACCACCATTGCCATTGTCATCATGCTACTGGCAAGTTTTAACAGATGGTTCTTGTTACTAACAGAGGCCCGTGCCGGAACTCCAATAATACCGAATATCTCATCACCTGGCTGGGGGTTGATCTGGGCTATACTATACTCCAGCAGCTCTTTCGCCGCTTGGGAATGTCTGTGACTACCCTCTTTTAATACACCATCAGCCAGGGGAAAATAGATATCAAGATAAGAACGTTTTACAAGAGCCTCATCACCTACAACCAATACATCGTTTAGTATCTTGGTGGCGATTATATCATGTGGATAACCAACCACAGATCGAACCAAAGCCTTCTTACCCCGGTTCGAGATAACTGCTGTTAGGGATGTTCCTAGATCAATGCCTAAAAGTAGCCTTTGTGCGCCATCTTTTTTCAATGACATGATCCCTCCTTGAATAGTGTGGGATAACAGTCCAAGAGTTTTTATAAATAAATGCAGTTAATCAACTAAAAACCAAATAAACAGGTTGCAAAGAAAAACAGTTACTGTAGCACAGTAAACATCCGCTGTCCTTTTCGCTCAACCTCCAATAGTACCCCAGCTTTTCCTGTAGCCTTTTTTATGGCAAGGTCCAAAACCTGAGCACTGCCTACCCCTTTACCGTTAATGGCAACAACTATATCACCACGTCTTAGACCAGCACGGTCGGCAGAAGAGCCAGCGTCCACATCTGTGATCAAGCCACCAGATTTGTTTTTCAGACTCTTTTTCTTGGCGATAAGATTTTTGTTGATTGGTGTCATCTCCAAGCCCATCCAATCAAACTCTGTTTTGGCAGCACCAACAACAGCGGGCTTCTTGGGTTGTGCTTGAGTGTTCCCTTGCTGCATAACCAGTCTATTGTTGCCGTCCACACGACCTTGGGCCCAGGTATTACCAGTTTGGCTTGGTTGTGGCCTTGCAAATATCATTTGGTTTGGTTGTTGTACTGGTTGTTGTAGAGCCACTGTCTGCGCCCCGGCCCGATCAACCTTTAGATTTTTATCAAGTCGGTCACCATTGCGCACAATGGATAGGCGCACTGTCTCCCCGGAATTAATGTTTTGCAATAACTTATCAAGAGCTGCTGGAGATTTCACCCTGCGACCATCAAGTTTGAATATGATATCATCTGCCTGTAAACCAGATTGGGCAAAAGCTCCCCCAGGCTGAACAGTCATAACTACAGCACCAGACTCAACAGGAGATCGCAAGCGTTGACCTATTGCCTCATCAAGAGGGGTAAGAGCAACCCCAAGAGCGGTCATCTGATCCTGAGGAGCAGCGACTGGCATACCAATAGCACCACCGGGTTGATAAGAAAACTGGTTGGCTGGGTCAGGGTTGTTTTGCAGATATGGAGATGTATTGGGGGAATACATACCGTTGGGACCTTGGGCAAATGCTGCAACTTTTGTTGCTGGAAGAATTTGGTGACAGGTCTCACAAGGGCCACGATCTTCATGGGCGATAACAGCATCAGCGGCTATGGGTGGTGCCCCACCACCTTTTGCTACTACTGCAATTCCTGCTGGTTGCCCTATAAGGTTTGGTTTTACCCCAGGCAGGGTAATTAGATCTTCCATAAAATCTATAGCCGTCTTCATGGGAACAGCAAAGCCGACACCAGAAAATGCACTTGTTGTGGTGTAAATAGCAGTATTAACACCAATGACATAGCCTTCTTCGTCAACCAATGGACCACCAGAGTTGCCACGGTTGATCGCTGCATCTGTCTGCAACAATCCTTTATGGATGGTTCCACCAATGTTTACAATCTTGTTTTTACCGGAGATGATACCTTTGCTGACAGTTTGATCCAGACCAAATGGGCTGCCGATAGCGATAACAGAATCTCCAGGTTGGCTTCGTTCACTGTTGCCCAGAGCAGCAGGAAATAGTGTTGACTTGGGTGTTATTTTTAAAAGAGCCAAATCTCGCATATGATCCCGGGCCACCACCTCGGCATGGTAATGTTTGGTTCCCAAAGCATTAAAAACCGTTACATTTACATGACGGGAGTTTTCAATCACATGAAAGTTGGTAAGAATATAACCATCTTTTGTGACAACAATACCAGAACCGATACTCTCTTGGGATACACCGCTAAAAGGTTGGGCAAAATCCAACCCACCTTGCTGGTTATTATTCTTTACATTGGCAGTGGCTGGGTTTTGTGCATTGGTGGCACTAACATTGACCACACTAGGCATGATGGATTTAACAACAGGGGCAAAAGTGTTAACTGGTTGAGCAGGCTGTCTTACAGCAATCTGCTGTCCCATATTCTCCCCAAAAGGTGCAAGACCAGGAGTGTTGGATGTGGGGTTGGGTACTTGATGGGTTGAGACACCCGTATTTCTCACAGTGGCATTTTCACCCAAATTCCCCTTGGTAATATATTCTGAATACCAATAACTTCCCAACATCACAAAAACAGCAGCAATGCCTACTATAAAAAGGTATTTATAGTAGTCGTGGGGTTGGGCTTTTTCTGGTGCGGAGCTCATGAATCCTCACTCTTCTGCCGAGAAGGCATCATCTACCAAGTCATTTGTAGAGCTGTTTTGGTCACGCATACGGGTAACCCCTGCTCCAAGGGCTACCAAGCCCAGAAGAATGAGGGCTACTGGAACCACACCACGGAGAACCTCAACGACAGACCACCACCATACTGAGACCCCCCAGAGACCGAGAGCCAGTGAAACCAAGCCAAAAATTATGTTGGCCATTTTTGATCCCCCCAAAGAGTTATCTTTTTCTTATTCAACATCTACAACCTATTAAACCAGTTTATAAATTGCATAAACTACACAAAAGCTATTTATGAAAATAGCCAGATAAAGCACAACACCGCCAAAAACAGGCAGCGATTAACCTACAAACTATACATCACAATGAGTAAAGGGGCAATTATTCGAATAAAACAATATTGCAATTTGTTACAAAAATCATTTGTGCAAAAAATAACACCAAGGCAAAAAATAGTGTATCATGTGCAAACAAGATACTTTATAAAGGTTTTTGTTACAAAAAGGAACTGACTTGTCTTGGTATAATAAAATAAACTCCATTTTTTCTACAGCGGATAAAAGCCCTGCTAATGGATCTTCTTCCCATCCCTATATGGGGAGAAAATTTGTTGTGGAACCAATGGCTTTGGAACCAAGAATACTATTTGACGGTGCAGGACTATACTCTGGTCTGGAGGTGGACATTGAGACTGAACCAGATATTGCTACAACCCAAAACAAGATAACAGACAACAGTTTAGCAGAGGCCCTCGCCCATAGTGGAGAGAACCTTGATTCAACACAAAAACCAAAACAGGTACTTTTTGTAGATTCTGCTATTAAAGATATCGAAACAATTTTAGCTGGTATTGAGCAAAATGTTGACGTTATTCGGCTGGATTCTAGCAAAGATGGTGTATCACAGATCGCCGAAACCCTCACCTTTTATGGTGATCTTGATGCCATTCATATCATTTCCCACGGTGATGATGGTCAAGTAAATTTGGGCAATAGCCAACTGAGCAATGACAATCTATTGCAATATTCAACTGAGCTTACAACATGGGGAGAGGCTTTAAACAGCAGTGGTGATATTCTTTTTTATGGTTGTGATGTAGGAGCAACAAGCAACGGAGAGCTGTTTATCGAGGAGCTTTCTAAAATAACCGGAGCAGATATCGCTGCTTCGGATGATATTACAGGTGCAAAAGATCTGGGTGGCGACTGGGAGCTGGAAAAAACCTACGGCACAATCCAAACCTCAGCCATTGTGACCGACTACGCCCAACAAAGCTACTCAGGTATATTGGCAACAACATACACTGTTACAACCACTACTGAGGAGGCGTATGGTGGAGCCGAAACAGTTGCTGTACCTGACGGTACTGGTCTCTCTCTGCAAGAGGCATATGGTTTATCTGCTGCAGGGGACACCATAACTTTTGATACATCCATTGCCAACGGTACTATTACCCTGACCTCAGCAATAACCATTGCCAAAGATTTAACCATAGAAGGTGACTTTGACGGATCAGGTGATAACAGTCCTGATATAACCATAAGTGGTGGTGGAGCAGACTTGCAGGGTATTTTAGTCACTACTGGTACAGTGAACCTCAACAGCCTGACCATAGATAATTTTGACTTTACTGCTAGTGGTGGTGGAGCAATTGACCATACTGGTGGTACATTGAACCTCAACAATAGCGTGGTAAAAAACAGCACAGCTACCATTGGCGGAGGTGTATACACCGCTTCAACGTTCAATCTTACAGAGAGCACCATACAAGATAACACCACCACAAGTCATGGTGGTAATATCTATGTTCACACTACTGGTACTTTAACCAGTACAGACTCTACCATATCTGGTGGTAATTCAGGTGGTTGGGGTGGTGGTGTTATCAACTTTGGTACTGCTTCGTTTACCAGAAGCACCGTTAGCACAAACACTGCAACCAGCGGTGCTGGTGGTATCTATTCTAATGATACATTAACAGTTAGCAACAGCACAATTTCCGGCAATGTCACCAGTGGAAGTGGTGGTGGTTTTTATATTTCAGGGACCAATACAAACACCATTAACTATAGCACAATAGCCTTTAATATCAGTGACAACAACGACAGTGGCTCAACAGGTGGTGGTATCTATCGTGCCAACAGCACCATTAATATGAGCCATAACATAGTTTCAAATAACTACCAAGATAGTGCCAGCAGCGTTGCCAGTGATCTTCAAGGTGCTTTTGGAACTTTAGATTATAACCTGTTTAATGATGTAGCAGGTGCAACATGGACCACCAATACCAATAGCATATCGACAGATCCCAACTTACAAGGCCTCGCCAACAACGGTGGCTTGGTTAAAACCCACGCCCTTTTAGCCAACAGTTCTGCCATAAATGCTGGCAACCCTTCTGTTTCTGGGGAGCCAACCTACGACCAACGCAGTACAGGTTACGCCAGAAAAGTTGGTACTATCGATCTTGGTGCATACGAAAGAGCATTACCATCAATCACCGCTGTTTCAATACCCAACTCAGCTATGAAAGTTGGTGATTGGGTGGATGTAACAATTACCACCTCAAGTGATGATGGAGTATCTTATAAAAGTTTCTCTGGTAACATTGCTGGTTTCTCGGTTAACAGCATGGTGCGTAATGGATCTACCTCTTACACCGCTTCATTTTATGTAGGGGATGGGGGTACGGATGCCGCAGCGGCCAGTGATCTTAGTGTCTATTTAACAGTTGACGATTACGCCTCCAACACCAGTGCGGCTTACACCACCCCCATAAGTCAGGGGGCTGATTCCATAGACGCCAACGTTCCCACAATATCTGGGGTGGCTTGGAGTACAACAAGTGGGGAGCTTAACATTGGCAAAACCGTCAACTTGACTGTAACTGCCAGTGAGGTGGGACTTAAGGTCAACTCGGCAACTATAAATGGTGTGGATGTCTCATCCACTTTTGTTGATAATGCCAATGGCACTTATAATTTTGCTTACACAGTGGCTGAAGGTGGTACTGATATTCTTGACTCAGCAACTGTTCCAATCAGCATTACCTTGGCAGATGTGGCAGGCAGTGTATCTGCTGCGTATACCACATCAACTGCGGTTAACTCATCCCCTGGTTTTGATGCCAACAAGCCGACTTTATCTTATATTACACCTAGTGATGATGCTGGCTATATATCCCAAACTCCCAATCTGTTGTTGACCTTTAGTTCAGCGGTTGATGTGGAGAGTGGCTATATTACGATCATGAACAAAACTGACAACTCCATAGTTGAAGCTGTGGATGTTACCAGCAGCCAGGTCACAGGTACCGGTACATCAATCATTACCGTTGACCCCTCTGTTACCCTGACCATGGGTACAGAATATTATATTTTAATCGACAGCACCGCATTTGATGATGCAGCCAGCAATAGCTATGTGGGCATAACATCAACAACTGCCTGGAATTTTACTGTAGAACCTGATGCCACCGCCCCTACTCTATCAAGCCTGTCACCTGTTGATAATGCCAGTGAAATTGCTAGAGATGCCAATTTGCTACTTACTTTTTCTGAGGAGGTAGATGTTGAGAGTGGTGACATTACAATTGTAAAGAAATCGGATAAATCCATAGTAGAGACAATAGATGTAACCAGCAGCAGTGTTACAGGAACAACAACCACGACAATAACTATAGACCCATCGGTTACTCTGGAATATGGCACTGAATATTATATTTTGGTGGATGGCACTGCTTTTGATGACTCGGCAAGCAACAGCTATACAGGTATATCAGTCGCTGGAGAGTGGAGCTTCACCACCGCTGCCGATACTGTAGCACCGACAATAGCCACCTTGTCACCAGCTGATGATACCAGCAAAGTAAATGTAACTTCAGATTTAGTTATCACTTTTTCTGAAGAGGTAAATAAAGGTAGTGGCAATATCACCATTATGAAAGCCGATGGCTCCAGCTACGAAACCATATCTGTTGGCAGTGGGCAGATAACTGGTGAGGGCACAGACACTATAACCATCAACCCATCATCAAGCCTGAGCGATGGGACAACATTTTATATTTTGATAGATTCCGGTGCATTTGTTGACTTTGCCAACAACAATTTTGCCGGTTTATCAACTGGAGATGGCTGGAGCTTTACCACACTTGCTACTACGATCCCAGAACCTGAGCCGCCTATAAAAGTTGAGCCAGTACCAGATTTTGGACCAGAAAAAGGCAGTGAGCAAGAGCAGAATACAGGAGAACTCACAACCACAGATGAGAGTGATACAGAGCCTAAAACAAACGTAACTGAAAAAACTGTATCTACCAGAAATGAAACAACAAAAAAGGCCGATTTAGTTGATGATCTAGATCGTGAAACCCAGATGGCTGTGATAACCGAGGAGCTGCAGCTTAAAAAAGAGAATAAAACCAAGTTATTTAAAAATGCTCTTGCTGAACTGGACTTACTTGAAACAAAAAGTTTAAAACTACCGGATAAATTTCCAGAGTGGTTTCCTGAATTAACTAGCCAAAAAATAGCTCTATTTATCGGTATAAATAACTATCAAGGGCTTATACCCGATCTTAACACCCCCAACAATGATGTTGATAAAGTGAGTGGTATACTAGAAGATCGTGGTTTTCAGACCATTGTGCTAAAAGATGCCTCATACAAAGAGGTTATGGAGGCATTTAGGGGGATAGCTGAAAAGATTAAACCGGGACAGGATTTGGTTATCTACTATGCAGGTCACGGTTATCTGCGTGAAGATAGTGGCAAGGCATATTGGATTATGGGTGATGCCAAGGCAGATTCGGCAAAAAAATGGGTCTCTACAGAACATATCTCAAAATTTTTATCAACTGTTAAAGCTAACAAAACTCTTTTGATTTCTGACAGTTGCTATTCTGGTTCATTAACCAAAGAGGGTAAGGTAACAACAGATAACACCTCCAGCGTAAACCAAGAAAACCAGGAGCAACGTTCGGTTGTTACTATGTCATCCGGTGGCGAGGAACCAGTTGCTGATGGTGGTAGCGAGGGCCACTCAATATTTGCCTTTAACCTGATTAAAGCCTTGAAAAATAATGACGGCTTTGTTAGTGGCAGCGAACTTTTTGTGGAAGTTCGCGATGGTGTTACCAAGACTTTTCCACAAACTCCTCAATATGGTGCTGTTATGTCGGCAGGTCATGAAGAGGGAGGTGACTTTTTCTTCAACAATTCCAATGCAACAGCCCCTTAAAAACCTTTAACTAAGCGGTATTTATTGACTCGACGGTAAATATGCTTATAATCAAACCGAACTTGTTAACATATAGTTTACATTAATAATTTTTGAAGTATCCCAAAGTTATGATGCAACTTGCTCACTGTTTTTTTAGTGCAAGCAACCAAGATAATCACAGTGGATTTGGCAGTCATTGGATAATGGTTCAATTTTGTAGATTATTGACAATGCCCCTAAGGGCTATCCCATTGAAAAAGCCTCTGTCGTTCCTAATTGCACTACTTTTGTTAGGTGGGTGTAGTGTAAAACCAAAACCTTTATCTTTTGAAGAGCGGAACCAACAAGTTTTCCAAGATATGGCAGCACAGTTTAATCGTAACGCTCCCCCCGAAACACCGATAACAATAGATGATGCAATGGCCCACGCTCTGCTTTTTAACTTAGGCCACCGAGTTAAAAATATGGACAGAGTAATAGCCATGGGTATGAAGAATATTGCCTCACAAAAAATGTTGCCGCAAATAGCTGAAAATGCTGGTTATGTAAACCAGAGCAAACTATCTAGTGAATCTGGGCAATTGGAGACAACCACTTCAAGCTTAAGCATATCTTGGAATGTACTGGATCTTGGAATCAGCTATATAAGTGCCAAACAACAAGCTGACAGGGTTTTAATAGCCAGAGAGCTAGAACGTAAAGCGGCCCATAACTTGATGAAAGAGGTACGTGCAACATATTGGCGAGCCATTGCTGCGGAACGATTGGAAAAAGCGATTGTACCTTTAAAAATAAAACTAGATAAAGCTCTGGCTAGCTCTCGCCAAGCAGAAAAAGAGCAGATAGAACCACCAACCGAAGCCTTGAGTTACCAAGTTACACTTTTAGAAACATTGCAAAAATTGCAAAGACTGCAAAAACAGGTTGCCGGGGCAAGAACCAACTTGGCAGAGTTGATGGGATTGGACCCAGGCAGCTCCTTTACCCTTGTGGAACATAAAGCCCATGAGCCGATAAATTTAGCCAAACTTCCAAAAATTGAGACCATGGAGGGTTATGCCCTGCGCCATAGACCAGAGTTATGGGAGAAAGATTATACTAGACGCATCAGGGCTTTAGAGACACGAAAAACCCTATTACGACTATTTCCAGGTCTTGATTTCAGCCAATCATTGGAATATGACGATACCGAGTCATACGCCAATAATTCATGGGGTGAATTTGGTGTTAATGTAACCTGGAATCTCCTCAATCTATTACAGGCTCCAGATAATATTGCTCTGGCAAAAAACCGGGAAAAAATTGAAGATATCAGCCGTCTGGCACTTAACATGTCTATTTTGGTTCAGGTTCATGTCGCCCTTCGCAACCTTATTGATACCCGTGAAGAGTATGATATTTCAGCACAGTTGAGTGCTGCCAAAGAACAGCTCTACATCCATACCAAAGCAGAACAAGAGGCTGACGCAGCTAACGAGCTTGATGTAATTTCAAGAGAGAGTGAGAGGATACTTTTTATCACCCAACATGATTTGGCTTATGCCAAGTTGCAAAATGCCGCAGGAGCTTTTCTGGTCTCCCTTGGTTGGGATGTTCTACCAAGTGATTTAAAAGATTTACGTTATGAAGATCTAAAAGCACTTATAAATGAAAATAACAGCTTGGTCGCTACAGGAAAAATCCCCGGACTGATAAAAAAGAGAAGTGAAAACAAAAGCAAAGCAAAAATAATCAATAGCAAAACTGCGACAACCCAAGACCCTGAACTAGACACCCCTATTTGGGAGATTTTTTCCAATCTAAATCCCTTTAAAAGCAAACAAAAAAAATCAGTTCCAGAAAAAAGTTCAACTCCACCACAAGCAACAGAACAAAAAGATACTTTAAAAACAGTAGAAGAAGCCAAAGAGCCACTTTTGATTGATAATGAAGCAAAGCAACCTGAAGCTGTAGAGGTAGTTGAACCTTTAGAGGTAGTTAAACCTATAGAGGTTGAAAAACCTACAGAGGTTGCTGAAAAGGTTGAAGAGATTCTATCAGTAACAGATACAAAAACCAGCTTGGCCGCAAGAAAAATCGAGGCTGCACAAGTTGCCAAATCAATTGAAGAGGCCAAAAATTCTACCAGTAAAAAAGGCTCTGTTATTGCTAAAAAAATAGTAGATGGTGATGACTATGTGGGGCTAAGTTTTATTATTGATAAAAATTTACGCTACAAACATTTTCATCTGGAATCACCCAAACGTTTTGTAATCGATTTTTATAATGCCGGAATTTATGGCATAAACAATTTAAAAGGGTTCTCAAATCAACTGATCTCTACTATCAAGGTTGGTCATCCTGGGAAAAACACCTCAAGGGTGGTCTTAAAATTAAATCAAGATAGTAGTACAGAGTCAGACCTTTCAAGTGACGAGACCACATCTTACCTTAATTTTAAGTTAAGCGAAAAAACCAACAAACAGCCAACAACGTCCCACGACTCACCCTAGTTGATAAATTACTGTTTTATCATTTGTACCATTAATGGTATAAAATCCTTATATATAGCTGGTTTTGACTATAACAGTACATTCAAGCCACAGTTGGATAAAATTAAAAAACCAAAAAACATATAAATGATAAAAAACTATTTTTTAGCTCTGGTGGTGCTATCTGTTATCCTATTAACAGGCCACCCACTATGGGCAGAACCTCCTGCTGTATCTAACGAAAACAGCACTTCCCCAGTTGCCAGGGTTATCTTGACTGTAGCTGATGAGAGCCTGCTTTCCAGCCAAATTGATGGGAGAATCAAAAAGATATATGTACGTGATGGTGACCGTTTTAAAAAAGGAGATACTCTTGTCACCATAGATTGTGCCATCTATAAGGCGCAACAAAAAAAGATAAACGCCGAATATATCGCAGCAAAATATAACCTTGAAGCGCAAAAAAGATTAAAAAAACTCCGCACTGGTAGTACCATAAAACTCAACAACGCCATAGCCAACCAAGCCAAAGCCCAGGCAGAGATGGAAATAATAGCTGTCACCTTAAAGATGTGCAGCATCAAAGCCCCTTTTAATGGGGTTCTTGTCAGCCGTAAAACCTACAATCAACAGTATATCTCCAAAGGAGAGCCTATACTGGAGATTATTGATGATTCAACCATAGAAGCCCACCTTATTGTACCTTCTAGCTGGTTGTTATGGTTAAAAAAGGAGACACAGTTTAGCTTTAACCTGGAGGAGACCAATAAAAACTATATTGCCAATGTTAGCCATATTGGGGTAAAGGTCGATTCTGCCAGCCAGACAGTCACCATTAAGGGAGCCATTAAAGGTAACAACCCTGAGCTACGGGTGGGAATGGGGGGTTATGCCACCTTTTCGCACGCTCCATGAACAGCTACCAAAACAGACAATTATCTGGCTGCTTGGCCTTGCTACAACTACAAAGGGAGGTAAGGGAGGCAAAAAGTATAGCGGAGTTGGGGCTGATCATGGTGAATCGCAGCCAAACAATTCTCCCTGCCGCAACTGTTCTGTTCTGGCAAAAAAATATCAGCTCTGGAGAGATTAAACAGGCATCAGCTGTGGCTCAGGTTGATAGCAACACACCATTTATTATTTGGGCTAATGCCATATTGAGCAGGTTGACGACTGATTCTGCGCAGAGTGATGTACATATAGTTGATAAAAAAGAGCTGCCTGTAGAAGACGCACAACAATGGGCAGAATGGCTCTCTCCCTACGGTCTCATGCTTCCTGTGGCATCATCTGAAGGTGCGTTGTACGGCTGGCTGTTAATGGTGCGAGAGGATAAATGGCAAGCAAGTGACATGGTGCTGGCCCAGGAGCTTGGGCAGATATACGGTTATAGCTGGCAAACCCTTTCCAAACAAAAAGCTTTTAACCATATAAGCAGCAAAAGGTGGTCTGATAGATGGTCTCGAACATTGGGATTTGCCGCTGTATTATCCCTGGTACTGATTCTATTTTTTGTCGATGTTCAGCAATCGGTGTTAGCCCCTGCAACTGTTGTCCCTAAAAACCCAAATGTTGTTACATCTCCTTTAGATGGGGTGATAAAAAAAATAGCGATTGCTGCCAATAGCGCAGTTAAAAAGGGGGAGATACTATTTTGGCTGGAACCAAGTGAAATAAAAAACCGTAGGGATGTCAGCAATCTCATATTGCAAGTGACAAAAGAGCGGTATCTCAAGGCGCAAAAAGTTGCTTTTTCTGATCCCCAGGCAAGGGCCAGCCTGCCCCTTTTAAAATCACAGATCAAACAGCACAGTGCTGATGCCGCCTATGCCCAAGAGCTATTGGACAGAACAGTTGTTTTTGCTGACAGTGATGGCATAGCTATTTTTTCCGACCCTTCCCAATGGCAAGGCCGCCCTGTTGCCGTGGGTGAGCAGGTGATGATGGTTGCCGATGCCAACAGTGTAGAGTTGGAAATTTTGTTGGCGGTGGACGATGCCATTATCATGGAGCCGGGAGCACAGGTTCTGCTTTTTTTAAACAGCGACCCTTTAAATCCACTACCTGCAAAACTGCAACACGCCTCTTATCAAGCCACCGTTGACCATAGTGGGACTTTAGCCTATAGACTTACCGCCAAGCTGTTAACAACCACTCCGCCCCCCCGAATTGGCTTGCAAGGTACAGCAAAGCTAATGGGGCATCAAACATCTGTTTTTTATTATCTCTTTCGACGTCCTCTAACTGCCCTTCGGCAAGCTGTTGGTTTCTGATACTGACACATTTAACTTGAACCTAAAAGCAGTTGACCTGCCAACAGGAGAGCTACGCCGGGATTTGAACATTTATCCAGGTCCATCAGATTCGCAAAATGGCCCAACCTGGAGCCTCCATGACCCAATCAACAACCGTTTTTTTCGTTTACAGTGGTTGGAGAGGGAAATTTTGGAGCACTGGAAGCTTGGTAGCAGTGAAAAAATTATCGCAGCAGTTAAAAATTCGAGTGGTATGAAGATTTCCACAGCACAAATAACCACAATGCACAATTTTTTAAAGCAAAACAGCCTTCTTGAGATATCAGACCAGCAAGGTGTAAAATTTCTTTTACAGCAGACACAACAAGCTAAACCCGGTGTTTATAGATGGCTGTTTCACCACTATCTTTTTTTTAAAATCCCTCTTTGGCGACCCGATAAATTTTTACAAGTTATACTACCCTGGGTAAATTTTGTTTATAGTCGAGTTTTTTTTATATTTTTGGCTATTTCAGGCTTTTCTGGCCTCTATTTAACCACTCGGCAGTGGGACTCTTTTGGTGCTACATTTGAATATTTTTTCACCGCAAAAGGGGTTATGTGGTATCTCCTTGCGCTGGTTTTTGTCAAAATCATCCATGAGCTTGGTCACGGTATCACAGCAAAGCACTTTGGCTGTCGCATCCCCACCATGGGGGTGGCCTTCATGGTGCTGTTTCCCATATTGTATACCGACACCAGCGAAGTTTGGAAACTCAGTTCCCGTCGTTCCCGGCTTACTATAGCCTTTGCCGGAGTTGGTGCTGAGCTGATTGTTGCTGTTTTTGCAACGCTATTATGGAATTTTATGCCAGAAAGTGCCTACCGTAACGGGGTCGCCATGTTGGCAACCGTTACCTGGACCACATCTTTGGCTATTAATTTAAACCCATGGATGCGTTTTGATGGCTATTATCTTTTGGCAGACTATCTGGCAATGGATAACCTGCAAGATAGGGCTTTTAGGTTAGGACGTTGGCAACTGCGAGAGTGGCTTTTTTTATTTAATGCTCCCCCACCAGAAATTTTCCATCCACGGCGTAAGTTAACCCTACTTATCTATGCTTACACCACCTGGATCTATCGTTTTTTACTGTTTTTGGGTATCGCTCTTTTGGTTTACCATCTGCTTTTCAAGCTTTTGGGAATTATTTTAATGCTGGTGGAGCTTTTCTGGTTTATTGTGCGTCCTATATATAGAGAGCTTAAGGAGTTGTGGGTGAAAAAAGCTGAATTTAAATGGAACCACAGGTCGATAATAACCTTAACAGTTGCATTGATATCTACTCTATTTTTAATAGTACCCTGGCAGAACAGTGTTGTTTTTCCGGCAATATTACAGGCCCAAAAACAGGTTAAACTCTACCCTCCCAGCCCTGCCAAATTGCAAAATATTTTGGTAGAAAGGGGCCAGAGAGTTGAAGCTGGTGAGCTGTTGGCAAGCCTTGAATCCCCGGATCTTGAATATCAATTAAGCCAGGCAAACAATAAAATCAACACCCTAGAGTGGAAGATAAACCACGCCACAACCAATCGCCTACTACTGGTAAATAGCGGTGTAATGCAAAAGGAGATGGTAACACTTCTTAGTAAAAGAGACGGCCTTTTAGAACAGAAGGCCAAACTACAGCTAACTGCACCTTTTGCTGCCGTTATCACAGATATACAAAAAGGTCTTAGCCCCGGCAGATGGCTCTTGGCCTCAGAGCCTTTGTTAGAGCTTATTGATAGTGGACCTCCACAAATACAGGGAGTAATATCACCAACTGCGCAAAAAAGAGTTTTACCTGATAGCCTTGGCACATTTCAACCCAACGACCCAATGAAACAGGCCATCAAGGTACGACTCAAAAATGTAGACCAAGTGGCAATACAGTATATTGACAAACCCTATTTTGCCTCAATATATGGTGGTCCCATCGAAGTTTGGGAAGATGATCTGGGACGTATTGTTCCCCTTTCACCTGTCTATCCCATCACTCTGGACTCCACAGAACCCATAGACGGGTTTGCTTATGAGACACCTGGAGAGGTGGAGTTACAGGCCAAAAAAGAGGCCATTATCAAACAGCTATGGCGACAAGTTGCTCAGGTGTTTATAAGAGAGAGCAGTTTTTAAAATGCCATTTAGTTTACACATGTAAATATTTTTTTCATAACAAAACATTAACAAATCAGACTTTATTTTGTATATACAACTAGTTACAAATTTTTATAGTAAATTTTATTTACAGTTTATCATAAACTCAACAACAGCCAAAAAGCTATACATGGTTTGCAATATACTGATATTTTTTGATATTTTTAAAATTCCAAGCAATGGTACAATGGTTGCAGTTAATTATTGTAGCTTATACAAAAAGAGGCTAAAATTTAGCCATTAACCGGATAATAAAAGTGGAGGTTACAATGTTACGCTTCAAACAGTTATTTATATCATGCTCTGTATTAGTTGGCCTGCTATTTTCTACAGTCGCACTAGCAGACAACCTAATTGTCTATTCAGCTAAAGGTATCCAACTAAAATCTGGTGCGATTATAAGTAGCACGGAGGGTTTAACATTACAGTCAGGTCAAGAGTTATCGTTGATATCCCCAACAGGTAAGATGATCAAACTTGTAGGTCCATTTAATGGATTGCCCATGGGTAATATCGACGAGAAAAACAAAAAAAGTGTAAAAGAGGCTCTTTTAAATCTTCTGTCAGACTCTGGCCGAGGTGAAGAGAGTTTTGGGATCACTCGCAGCACTGACGACGTGTTCAAGCTAGCCAATCGCCCAGCACCATTACCAACCCCATGGGTACTGGATGTTACCAAGGATGGACCTTACTGTTACCGTGAAGGAGACCAGGTGATATTCTGGCGATCAAACAAGACCAAGTCTACCAAAATTAGAATTGAGATTCTTGAGCACTCCTGGAATGCAAAAACCGTATGGTCAAAAGGCAAAAGCCAACTTGCCTCACCCAGTGCCATGCCTGTTATAGACGGAGCTGTCTATCAAATAACCCTAAACAAAAACAGCTCAAAGGGATCTTTAAACGTAGTGCCTGATACCCTGCAGTCAAAGCTGGCACAGGCTGCCTGGTTAAAAGAGAAAGGGTGTATTTCACAGTTCAAAACCTTGGTTCACTCTTTTCTATAGTCTTAACCGGGCTTGACATGGCATAGCCAACCACATCATTTTACAATTGTGATAAAGGGTAATTAATTCAACAGGTCATTCTCATAACCAACGAGAATGACCTGTTCTTATTAAATAGCAACAAACGGCAGTTCAGGATTGAGCTATTGAACAATATCCGCACCATTATATCTGCCTCGTTAGTCCTACTTATGGCAGCAACCATCTCCTGGACTGTCATGGAGAAACTATCTGTCTTTGGTATGATGGAGCGATGGATATCCGATGTTCGCATAGCCACCCTTACACCAGCCGAACCCCAACAAGAAGAGATTATCATAGTCACCATTACCGAAAACACCTTGCGGCGTTTTCCTTATCGCTCACCCATTGATAGAGAATTTTTAGCCAAGCTTTTAGAAGACCTGCAAGAAAAGAAGGTTAAGGCGGTACTTTTGGATCTTCTGTTGGACCAACCAACAGAGCCAGAAAAAGATAAAAGGCTAAAAGATGTTTTAGATAATTATAAAATCCCCCTTACCATCAGCTATGTTGATTCCCAAAACCTTTTAACAGAGTTCCAGCAAGAGTATCTCAACAACTATATACCAAAAGGCCATGCTGGCTTGGCAAATTTGGGTAAAGACCCGTTTGACAACACTGTACGCAAACTGTTTCCTGGAAAAATTGGTAGCAATGGAGAGTATATACCCAGTGTTACAGCCAATCTGGCAGAGCAAATTGGCTTAACACCACCAAAAAAACCAAAAGAGCTTGCATGGCGTGGATCACCCCACGATAAAAATGATAGCGGCCCTTTTCGGGTTTTTCCTGCCCAGATGGTCTCATTTCTACCGCCTAGCTGGTTTCAGGATAAAATCATATTGATAGGCTCTGATCTCTCTTTAAGAGATCGTCACCGTACCCCTTTTTCGGTTACAGCCCGTAATCAAAAAGGGCTGGCACAGTTTGGTATGCCGGGAATATATATCCTGGCTCACTCCTTGAGCCAAATATTGGAAAATCGTGCTACACCAACCCCTCCCCCACTCCATAACGCCCTTATTTTATCTATATTTGCCATGTTTGGTGCTTTTATGGCCTGGGTTCCAATCAAGTTATGGATCAGACTAATATTGGTGATAATATCTATCCCATTATTCTGGATGGGTGGTTTTAATATGTTTAAAAATGGTGGTGCTTTGGTTCCCCTCATACTGCCTACCATGGGTTTTTTATTTTCGTTTATCTTCTCAGAGATTTACCGGGGCTGGGAAGATAGGAAAAAAAGAGCTTTTCTAAAACAGGCATTCTCCCGTTATCTCTCCCCAGAGCTGGTTGACCTTCTGGTTCAAGATCCCGACCGGCTTTCCCGGGGAGCAGAACGTAGAGAGTTGACATTTTTATTCACAGACATTGAAGGGTTTACCACAGTTTCAGAAAAATCTGATCCTCTGGAACTGGCCCCCCAGATGAATATCTATCTTGATCATGTCTGCTCAACAATTTTACAACATGGTGGCATGGTTGTGGATCTGATTGGTGATGCTGTATTTGCTATGTTTAATGCACCACTGGATCAAGAAGACCATGCCAACCGCGCCCTTGTCTGCTCTTTGGAAATAAACAGGGTTACAAAAGAGTTTCTAAAAACCCCAGAGGCAAAACGCCTGGGTTTTGGTAGAACCAGGATAGGCGTCAATACTGGCGAAGCGTTGGTTGGCAACTTTGGTGCTGAGGATCGTTTTAAATACACTCCACTTGGAGATGCCGTTAATACCGGGGCGAGAATTGAAGGTCTAAATAAATATTTTTCTACACAAATTTGCGCTTCAGGTCGCAGCATAAAAGCTGGCAAAGTGGATCAACATCGACCCATTGGTGATTTTATTTTAAAAGGCAAAAAAGAGCCGATTACAATATTTGAAGTTATCCCGGACGATGAAAAGGATAACAAAGACTATTATGACCGTTATCGTAGTGCATTCAAACTTCTAGAAAACAATGATATTGCCAACGC
>JADFZS010000085.1 GCA_015232405.1 Magnetococcales bacterium
TGGTCCTTGTCGTTATTACAAAAATTGAGGAGTCCAGTACCAGCTGGAAAGCGGCTCAATTTAGTCCCCTCGAAGAACTGTGCACCACCAAAACCACCAAGAATGTGGCAGACAGGTTTACAGTAAATACATTTTCCAGTGTCTTCAACTGGACATGACTTTTCAGCAAGTGGAAGGCCAGCATCAATGATAGCGATTTTTTGTTTCCCAGCCAACTGCAAGGCCGTGAATAGTCCAGCAGGGCCAGCACCGACTATCAGTACATCAAGAATATTGTTATTATTCAATTTTAAGGTTTCCTGAGAATAGTATTAATATATATTTGATCAAATTAAAACATAGTTGGTTTTATATAAAAGATCATCCATTTATTCTTTGCTTTTTTAAGAATAGGAGTAATTTTGAAGTATCTAGTAATTCCTTGAATTTTTAATAACAAAAAACATTGTTGTATACATATTTACCAAATTTATTGGTGGCCCGGTTTTTAAATCAAAAAAGTATAATTCATTCAATAGCTTGCTAATACGCCAAGAATGGTTGCTTTGTTCAAAATACTTTCTATATGTTTCTTTCTGAATTTGATTCAGGTAGGAGTGCTGTTAACGTGTTTTATATTACTGATTTAAAATCTGAATCCTTGCTTTAGACCTGAGAAGCAAATGGTAAACACTCTTTCATTGATAAGAGTGCATGGATAGTCGTTTAAATGCTAGTTTATGACGCTCCGGGTTTTTTGTATGTTTTAGTGTATTTCCTTTATTTAAATCAGATTCATCAAGCAAGAATGCTCCACATTATTGATGGTATCGTGAGTCAAGTCAACTGCATGTATAGTTTTATTCATGCAACAACTCCTTTGACTATACATTGAATATATATGATGGGAGATCGAAGCAATGGAATTGTCATCCTCATTGCCAATAACGATATCTATGTGCCAAGATAGAATGTAGTAAGCCATCAACTAAGTCGTTGATCTGGCCTTTAGTATAGTTTTGTATCATGGGGAGTTCAAAATGGCTGAAAAGTTATTTCAGCCCATAGAGTTCCATTTTTTTGTAATCTCAAGTTGATTGAAAATTGATTGAAGAGATTGAATAATGGTGTCCTCATGGGTAGGCTGCTCTATTCAGTATTTGTGAGCCATTGCTGAAACTCTAAATATTTCAAAGAGATCCTAAGATGGTTCTAATATATCTAGGGACTTGAAAACGGTTGAAATATGCCTTTATCTCTGGTGAGGAGGCGATCACATTGAGTTAGCGCATGACCACCTATGAGAAAATCAGCAGCAATTCGCTTCCTGGTTCCGCCACTTTTTTCGATATTGAAACCAACCTTTTGCAGCCTCTTCGGCAGATTCTTTTGTGAGAGGGGAAAAGGTGAATCCACGAGTGTTGAGTATTTGTAATAATTCGTCCTGTTTATCTCCATAAGCTGTAGTAATTTCGGCCCAGACAACATAACAGGCAACGACCGAACCATCTGTAAGAGATTGTTTAAGTGCATTTTTGGAGGCAATACCAAATATTGGGCATGGCTCAAGGATATAGATGAGGATATTGTTATCTATAGCTGTAATCATGAATCATCCCGAAGAGTCGCGATGATGTCATCTGTTTTCCTACCGGAACCCAACGATCCATAAAGTTCATCAACAGGGTTTGTAGTTGCTGTTTTTACAGCAATCATTTTTCCCTGTTCGGTATGAAATTCCAAAATAGTGCCTGGATGAATGGCTAACTGGTCTCTCAGAGACTTGGGAATTGTCACCTGACCACGTTCTGCAAGCTTGGCTTGCATGGTGTTATCTCCCTAACTGTGAATTGCTAAGTATGATTATATGTCCAAGAAGTATGTATTCGCAATATGTTTTTCTGCATATTATTACCAATAGGAAAACAACCAATCATACCACAATACCAGGAAGTTTATGTATTAGTATCACCAATATGGTATGCTTATGGTCAACGGGGTTGGTAAAAGCCAAATGATTCAATTTGCCAGAATTATCTGAATTAAGTATGTGTCCCCAGAACTACAAAGAATTTCCGTAGATTCCGGGAGCGGGTAGGGATCGCCAAACAAACTTATTTTTATGATCTGCGCAGAACAGCCATGACGGAATTAGGTAATGCTGGGCAACCAATGTGTAGATTGTGGCTTTTTCCTGTCATTCTATGAATAACTGCGTTTTGTTTAATGATGATTAGGAATGTTTATAAAAGGTAACGTATTATATGAAAGCTATCTATAAAGCCTTGTTATTGGTTTTGTTTCTCCTTTCATTCGCATTTGCAGGTGTTTCTTTTTACGATAGTTATTTGAGTGGTGATATTCCATTTATCAGTTGGAATGAGGAGGTTGAATATTTCGGGGACAGTATATCTATATTTGTGAATATTTCGGGGACAGTATATCTATATTTGGGTTGAGTTTGTATTCTTGGGTGCTTTGTTTAATTTGCGCAAAGCCAGTAGCTAAGGTGTCGAACAAACGTCGAACATCGAACAAAAAAACAATTTAATTTATTGAAAAAAAATGGCGTGCCAAAGGAAATAAAGATGAGAACTTGTGGGTGATTGTTGAAAAACTTAACGGTTAAGTATAAGACTGGGTTTTGAATGTAAATTGATTTGCCCAGGACCTGCTTATTGGGATTCCTGGCGTTAGGGCCACACTCAAAAATGGAGAGCCAACTTTGTGTTTACTGTGTCTATAGTAATCTCAATTATAGTTAACCATGCTAGAAGATGGCTTTTTTAAATCAAGGGTTGACAAGTATGTATTATCATTGATCATTCGGCTTTTCACAAAAAAGTAAGATTTATGAGTTGATTTATGAGATTTATGAATATGATCATAAAACCCTACCTCTATCACCTTATAGTCCTGACATAAACCTAATTAATATGTTGTTTACAACTCTCTAAACAATTTGCGCTAAGTTGTTATCCCCTTTATTTCCCCGGCATAGTCCTTCTTCTGAAACTTTCAGGATGTAAGGTTACAGTAAAAGGTGTTGGTTTATCCATGACAGTTTGTTGAGCCAAACGGTGTAATAGAAGGCCATATGCATTTGATGTTCGACAACTAAATCTAAAAGCACTGATCACCTTAACTATATGGTTGTAACCAGCTGCATCTAATTCGGCAAGCTCCAGTCATCCTTCAGAGGATATTTCAGATCAGATTACTATGTCATCTTAAATAAAAGGAGCAAGCTATCAGCAGAACCGTCATTAACACTCTGAAGGCTGGTACGACCTGGACATCGACCACTCTCTTCAACTGACACCACAATAATTGCTTTTTTTTGACATCTCTGCCTCGCTTACTTTCTTCTGGACCACCAATAAAAGTTCCATACACCTCAACAACTCCAGAAAGTAGGTCTCTTCCAGGTCGGATTATTGTCAGACTTAGCTTGTTCGACAAATTCCAAGCGGTACTATTGCTGCAAAAACCAAATACTCGTTGCAATCCAATTGCGCTGACCGTATTCTTCTTGCTGGTTACAAACCACATTGCAAGAAACCACCATCCGAAGCTGTTTGCGAGTTCCTTCAAGGGTTGTTCAAGCCATTAATGGTGTTTCCTTACGACACATCCGGCAACGCAACCATACCCCCTTTCTTTTCATGTATCTTCAGTCATATAACGCTGAGGACAGACGAAACCATCAGGTCATCGATGTTGGCAGATATAGTTCCGACAATCATCATCACTGCTGAACCGTTCGTCCAGCTCTTGAAATGTTTCTGGATAGTCAATATATTAGATTGGATGCTTTGGGGATTCCGTCCAAGCAACATATCATCCTAGCTTGGGGGAATAAATAGCATGTCTATTTTGTGCTATAAGAAAATTATTGATGCGACATTAATTTTGTGATTGCTATTTTTGTTAAAATTATCTCTACTCTTGATTGTACTTTCAACTTTTGGTAAATTTACAATTTTCTATGTCAAAAATGAAACTTGTTTTTTAAAGCATTGTTCTCAAAGTCATTATTTTTTATATTCTCTATTTTAGTTCATGTAGACTTATTTTGTAAAAGTTTCTTAATATAGATACATGCATCCTATGGGATCACAATAATTTTAATTATATTGGGGCGAATTTTGATGAAGAAAACTAAATCTATACTAACATTTGGCATTATTCCAGCCTTTATCTCTTGTTTCTTTTTAATACTACCATTGGAAGTTAAGGCTGAAATGGTTCGTTCACAATTACAAACTAATCATGATGTAAAACAGGTCAAAGAGATTTTAAATCTGTCAAAACTTGATGCAAAACAGGTCAAAGAGATTTTAAATCAGTCAAGTGTAATTGAATCATTAACAATATTGGGATTTTCAAAAGATGAAAGCGAACAACTTGTCAAAGTTTTGCTTGAAAAAGATGTGATAACTTCAATCAACCAAACATTTGCTACAATTTCTGCAAACGGTATGATACCAAGCCAAAAAATTATTAAAAAAATGGAGGATTCTTTTAGTTCTTCGCTACATACACATGCATCAAACGAATTAAAGAGAAAAATTACTGATCAGAATAATCAGCTTTCCATGAATTTTATGAATTCACAGTTAAATAAAGTGGTTGGCTCGTATAACGTCGCTGATGCTATTGATGAAGTAAAACAGCATATTACTATTAAAAAGCTTACAGGTATAGGGGTTGGTGAGAAAGAGGCAAAAGATATTGTAGCAGAACTAAAAATAACTGACATTAATCAGATTTTATCAAATGAACCAATTATTGGATACGGTGCGAAAATAAATACAATGGGATGGCTTATAATAGCTGTGCTTGCTGCTTTTGCCTTATTAGCTAGTAACTATGAAATAAATACTGGCCCAGCCGTTGTAGTTATTGGTTCTATAGTTCTTTTTTATTGGTTTATGGGAAAATCAAAAGGCAGTGGACCTAAAGTTGGAGAGGAAATTTCCTTTATAGACAATAATAATGGTGGTTTCATCAGAGTTGCTGTATAAGTTTTTGTTAAATAATTAAATAGGTTAGAAACAAGGACCATTAACTTCTTAGTATGCCAATGATTGTTTAGTCAGTAATTGTACAACGAATGTTTGTTGGTCCTTGTTCGTTTATTTTTATCTGTTTCACAAAAATTCTATTGTGTAAAGTAAAATGGAAATTCATCAGAAATTTCTACATAGAAGATTCGAGATTCCTCTTCCTCTGTTTAGGTTGCTTTGTCTTATTTTTTTGACTTCCTGTGCAGTAATGGATGTGACCTCAAAAAATGAATCATATACTAATAGTACATCTAGTCAGCTGAATAGCTTGGGAGTTGGATACGAGAGTGCCGGGAATCTTAATAAAGCAACTAAATTTTATCAGCAAGCTATTCTAAAAAAGCCAGATAATTGTGTTGCTTATGCTAACCTTGGAAATGTTCTATTTAAAAAAGGGGAAATATTAACAGCAAAAAAAGCTTTTAAAACCTCGCTGGACATTTGCCCCTCGTATGCTCCATCTTTAAATAACCTCGGAAATATTGAGTTAAAAGCTGGACGTTTGGTTGTTGCAAAAAAAATGTTGCTAAAAGCAATTGATTCATCCAAAGATAATCGGGAGAAAGCTGTTATTTACCGTAGTCTTGCAACACTTTACAAAAAAAAAGATAACAATGAAAAGTTTAAACATTATCAACAGTTAGCTAAAAAATCTGAAACTACATATATTCTCAAGGATGTTCCTTTTTTCCAACAAAAACCAAATCAGTGTGGCGTATCCGCATTAGCATCTGCTTATAATTTTTATGGTTTAGATCAAACGCCTGAAGAAATCGCATCACGGGTTTACGAGAAAGAAAAAAAAGGTTCTCTTAATCTTAAAATGCTTATTGATGCAAAAAAACAGGGATTGGATGCCTTCTTGATTAGTGGATCAATGAGCTATCTAAAAAATGAACTGAGACGTGGTAATTTATCATTACTTATGATTCGACCTATTTTGGGGGAAAATCATTTTGTAGTTCTGGTTGGTTTTGAAGGAGATGATGTTGTCATCGTGCATGATGGTGAAGAACCTTTTGCTAGATATAACAATAAAAGTTTTTTGAAAGATTGGCAGGAAACTGGATTCTCAACAATTGTAGTGCGAAACAAATTGAAAAACAATTAGGGTTTGGAAATAAATAGCAGCTTTTTAAATCATGACAAGGTGAGAAAAGGGGGCTTGAGGTATGTTGAAACTCAAGATTCAAATAGTATTTATTGCGATTTTACTGCCTTCTCTGGTTTTTGTCTCATATGCCGAAAGCAAAGAACGGCGTATTGCCTTAGTAGTTGGTAACTGGAAATATAGAACTGCTCCATTGGTAAATCCCAAAAATGATGCCAAGACTATAGCCCAAACACTGGCAAAGCTTGGCTTCAATGTTAGTCATGTTCAAAATGCAAACAGAAAAGTTTTTCGCCGTGCCATTAGGAATTTTGGGGACAAGCTAAAAAAAGGTGGTGTAGGACTATTTTTTTATGCTGGACATGGTATGCAAATTGAGGGAAAAAACTATCTGATTCCTGTGGGAACAGATATTGCCTCTGAAGATGAAGTAATAGACGAAGCTGTTGAGGTTGACTTGCTACTTAGGAAGCTTGCCACAGCTCGAAACAGTTTAAATATAGTAATCTTAGATGCATGCCGCAATAATCCGTTTGAACGAAGTTTTCGTTCTATAAATAGAGGTTTAGCAGTTGTTAATGCACCACAGGGAACTTTTATTGCTTATGCTACTAAGCCTGGTTCTGTAGCAGCAGACGGTAAAGGAAAAAACTCTCCTTTTACTAAAAGTCTTGCTAGAGAAATGTTGATGCCTGGAATTTCTATTGAAGAGACATTTCGTAAAGTTAGAAAAGCTGTTTTTAAGGAAACTGGAAGTAAGCAAACTCCATGGGACTCATCTTCATTAATGGAAACATTTATTTTTAACCCAACTTCAAAAACAGCAATAAAAAAGCTGCCTTCCACTCCTTCTCCTAACGTAACAAGAGTAAATTACAATAACAAAACCACTAAAAATACCCATGGTTATCAAGAAAAAGCTCGTTATGAAGATTATATTAATCGTTTGGAAAAATCTCTGAAGATTTTTGATAGAAAAAATGCTCTATTTTACTTTAATAAAGCTAAAGCAATCTATCCAGAATCTGCTAATGAAAAATGGAATTATCTCAATGGACCTAAGAATGCCAAAAACAGAATCTTTCTAAAAATTTCACCAGAAAATAAAAGTATTTTTATTAAAATCAATGGAAAAATTGTTAGAAAGAAAGAGGTTGAAATACCATACCGTAAGTCACTTGATATTGAAATTGGTAGTACTGAAACTACTTGGGATAACGTTCATAAAAGTCAACACCCAAAATGGAAGACTATAGAGAGAAAAACCTCTATAGAACCTTGGCGTGAATATACTCTTCAAGCTTCGCTTGCTAAGTGGATTCCAGGTTCATTTCGAAAAGTCAAAGTTTCACCTGTCCAAAAGAAAATTGTGACAAAAGAAGGCTCGAACTACGGTTTTTGGGAAACTGAACCGGAATGGAAATGGGTAATAGACGAAAATCGAACTATAAAAAAATTGATAAATGA
Organism: Magnetococcales bacterium; assembly: GCA_015232405.1. Taxonomy (GTDB): domain Bacteria; phylum Pseudomonadota; class Magnetococcia; order Magnetococcales; family JADFYX01. Next base: position 7,627 of record JADFZS010000085.1, read on the forward strand.
TTATAATGTTTCTCAGTCCAAAGCCAAGAAATATGTTTCTAAATATACTAGATATGGTAAAGATATTCCTCTGGAAGTAATTGCAAATCGGAGCAGTTGGTCTTCTGCAACATTTAATTTGATCAATCTATCAAAATAGATTTCTTGAATCGGTGGCTATGGCAAGCATACAAGCAACCCAACTATCTGGAAAACCATATAAATACTGTATAATGTGACCCATTATTCAAATCACCAGCGGAGTGAAATGTTTAATGGTTCATTATTGAGCAATCGGATCATGAGTTTTACACTGCCTAGAGTAGTTATGCGGCGCATCTGATTAGGAGAGGTCACTGTTTGAGCTACGTTTTGGCCGGATTTGTCCAGCATTTGGGGAGTTTGACCGTGTTTACGAATGGGTTGCTTTCGGATAGCGACACCTGTCCAGGAGTAAAATATTGAAGTGTGAGGTAGCCAGAGAGTGATCCTTAGGTAGCATACTTTGATACAGATAAATCGCTCTGAACTAGAGACAATTATCTTATGTATCAGTAGTTGATCCATGGCTGGACCGCTAAAACCATGTTTTATGAGGGTGATGTCAGGCGTCTGTTATCTTAGCAGCCCGTGGACGGTATCAATGCTTGAATTCACTTATTCAGACCTTTTATACTTCAGTACTCCAGCAAACTCAATTAACAGGCGAGATTTGTTAAGGTTTTTTGGGTTTTTATTTAAATCAAAATAGAAATTCATAGTATGATTAAGGAGGTGTGGGACTATTTTGGCAATCAGTAAATAATTGACCTGTTTAAAAAGAATGGTAAGAACTTCTAGCAAATGATTATTAGTTATGAAACATTCTTTCTAAAAGCCCACCCGTATTAGTAACACGGGGGGCTCAAAATACATAATGATAGGAAGTACAGTAGAAATAGACCAACTGTATTATTTATTAAGTGTAGATCCTTTTTTAACCATTACCCCGAAAGCCGCAAAAAAAAACAAGTGACATTTTAATTGGTGGTGTCAAGGCTGGCGCAGCCACCGTGCGCAGCACGGCTTGGCCTTTACTCCACCGATAAAAATGTCTACGCTCTCAAGCGGCTTTCGGTGTTCAAAAACAAAAAAGCTTACTAATTTTCCAATTAGTCACAAGACCAAGATAGTTACCAAAACCACCAAATTTATCTCCTAAAAACATAGCCAGATTGCGGATATTTCTGACACTTGAAGTTTGCTAGGACACTTTCTACCTCTGTATTCTCATTAGTGTCTTATCACAATGTCCTTCTCAACACGTTGGTATTGCTTGATAGGACGCTTCATGTCTTTTTTGTTCTTGACAAAGGACGCAAAGTGTCCTTATATATAGTCAAAGATTAATGAAGATGAGGAAAAAGATATGACTTTTGATAATGACTACGGAGAATTTACTGTTAAGGATATAGCAGAACAGATTACCTACGTGAAAACTCATGCTGGTGTAAGCAAAGTGATTAGGCAGCTTCGTCACTGGACAGCCAAAGATCTGTTACAACCAATTGGTGGGAAAAATACTGGAACAGGTAATAGTCGCTTATACAATGAGTTTTCAGTTGTTGTTGCGGCTATCCTTTTTGAGGTGACAAGATATGGGCTTCCAATTGATCTTTTAAGGCAGTTGGTCAATTGGGTGGAAGGTGATCAAGATGGAGAATTTGCCTGGGATCTTGCACTGATGCCAGAAGAAGCAAAGGCTTTCCTACAGATAGCTTGGGAGGTTGATTCAAAAACTGGTGAATCATTAGATCCAAAATTCTATCTGTTTGATGATACAGATCTTCAATGGGGAGGCAAAGTAGATAGAGAAGAATTTAATATTGACCATTTAAAATCACACACAAGCTCTATTGTTATCAATCTTAGTAAGCTATTTGATCGAATTTATCCATTACCAAATAGGTTAATGGAAATGTGAAATTTTTTATGCAGTAAAGGACATGTTGTGTCCTGATTAAAGGTGAAAAACTAGGCCTGGAGGCAGTCAAAAGTCAATGATAATATTGATATTTTAAGGTTAGAAAGATAATATATATGGTTCGGAAAGGAAAAGAAAATATAAATAGTATTCAACTAGCAGAAGACACTGAATGTCTTCTGGCTTCAGGTTTAGATAGTCTTTACGTCAGTTTTTACCTTGATTTGTCAACAGGTGTTATTGATTGGGAAGAACTTTCTTTGCAAAAAATAAAGTTGCAGACAGAACAACATGAAAAGTTTGCAAAAATAACATTAGGGTATGAGGTTTTTGCTATTAAACCATTTGGTAGAAATCCATACACATATGTTCTAGAAAATGAATATTTTAACATTTCTCTTGGTGAAAAGATTCAGCCTAACTGTTATGTAAAATTCTCCAGCAAAGGTTTATGGCAACTAGGCTTGAATGCTCTAATGGAAAGAACAGCTGACTGGCTTGATTCATTAAATATTGTGACAGTAAAACCAGAGTCAATCTCCAGAGCGGATTTTGCTTTTGATTATTATTTACCAGCACCAAATTTTGATCTATCAAATTTTGTTACCCGTGCTACAAAAAAATCTACTTGGACAGAGCATAATAAACTGCAGACAATTCAATTGGGAGCGGGAGATATAGTCATCAGAGTTTATGACAAAGTAGCTGAAATTTCTCAACAGAGCAAAAAGTCATGGTTTTTTGAAATCTGGAATCGTACATCCGATGTATGGCGTATAGAATTCCAAATACGAGGCAAGGCACTTCGTGAAGTTGGAATTGAAACACTATCAGACCTTAAACACTATCAAAATTCACTCTTAAAAGAGTTAGCTGAACAACACACAACGCTTCGTGTTCCATCGTCTGACTCCAACCGTTCTCGCTGGCCTCTACATCCACTTTGGGAGCAATTGCAGAATGATATATCAATACTACCTCAAAGTGGTTTAGGTTCAATTCTTGACCCAGAAAAGTCAGTACAATACCGAATGCATATGCAAGCAAAATCAATATATGGGCATCTAAAAGGATTTGGTGTTTTGTTACAGGCCAAAGAAGGGGGGCCAGATCCTCCACAATTAGAAAATGTTGTTCAAAATTTAGTTAACTTTTTGTTGTTGGAACATCACCAACAAACAGTTTGGAAAGCAGATCTATCTAAAAAATATGAAGCATGGAGGTTAGGACAGTGGTAAAAGCAAAATGGGTAATAGAACTAACAAAACGTCATCTCAACCGGATACTTACCATTGCAGAGGCAGCATTACCACCACCGCAATTTAGAGCGTTTCGAAAGGCTACTTTGGATGAGTTTGGGCGGAGTGGATTTGAAAAAGAGATTATGGATATGGCAGAGGGGCGTGTACCTCCATTTTAAAATCATATCCATAATTTAACGGAAAGGTTTGGAACGGGCCGGAACTAAACAGGCAAGAAAGGAGGTTCCTATGCTTGATACAACAACTTAATAAAGATGTAGAAGAAACAGTTTGTGATTTGAACTATGATGGTGGCAATATGTATCCATTGCCGATAACAGATTCAGAAGTAAATTTATTGTTTACCCAATTGGGTGATTTAGTATCATCCATCTTTTTAGCAGAAGATGGAATGGAAGAGTATTAAAGGAACGGTTATAATGAATCTTCGAGTGGCAATATACCTCCGGGTCTCCACAGTACGCCAAGCAGTTAAGGATCTGTCTATACCAGACCAACGCAACCAGGCCGATGCCTATTGTAAAGAAAAGGGGTGGACAATAGTTCGTGAGTTTGTGGAACCAGGGGCTAGTGCTACCGATGATAAGCGGCCTATGTTCCAGGAGATGATTGAAGCGGCATGTTCAAAGGAACAACCATTTGATTTGATCCTGGTGCATAGCTTTTCCCGTTTTTTCAGGGAACTCTACTCATTTGAGTTTTATGCTCGCCGTGTACAAAAACATGGTGTTCGTATTGAATCTATCACTCAACAGACCAGCGATGATCCTATGGGACAGATGGTAAGGCAAATCTTTGCAGTCTTTGATGAATACAGCAGTAAGGAAAACGCAAAACACACTTTAAGTGCTATGAAAGAGAATGCCCGGCAAGGCTTTTGGAATGGAGCTTCTCCACCATTTGGCTATCGCTTGGTTGAAGCAGAGAGAAGAGGAGATAAGATTAAGAAACGGCTTGACATTGATCCTAATGAGGCTGAAATAGTCCGTGAGATATTCCGCTTGGCATTGACTGGTGATGGCACAGGCCCGTTAGGTATCAAAAATATCACCACTTATCTGAATAAAAAGGGATTTACTAATCGACAGGGCAAGCAGTTTAGTATGGGCCATATCCACCGAATCCTAAAAAAAGAGACATACGCCGGAACCCACTTTTTTAATAAAAGAGATAGCAAAACAGATCAGGATAAACCACTCGAAGAGTGGATTCCTGTCAAGGTTCCACACATAATAACTCATCAAGACTGGGAACTGACACAAAAGCATTTGAAGGAGCGCAGGCCAGAAAACACAGCACCACGTATTGTGAATGGTCCAACCCTCTTAGTTGGTTTAGCCAAGTGTTCCATTTGTGGTGGTGGTATGACTCTAAGAACTGGTAAGGGAGGACGTTACCGTTATTATTCCTGTGCTACCTGCAAAAGAAAGGGGAAAACTGCGTGTAGTGGTCAGTCAGTGCCAATGAAAAAACTAGATGATCTAGTGCTAGATGCTCTCACACAGCACATTCTACAGCCTGATCGCCTAAAAGAGTTGCTAACAAAATTAATCCACAAAGTAACAGAAGATGCAAAGGTCAGAAAATCAAGAATCAAGGAGTTTAGAACCAGCCTTGTAGATGTTGATTTGCGTTTAGGTCGTTTATATGAAGGGATTGAAACAGGTGGGCTTGAGCTAGATGACCAACTGCGTTCAAGAATTAATAGCCTTAAAGCCAAGAAGGAAGATCATTTAAAACTGATTGCAATGTCTAGCCGTCGAACTGTTGATGTCAGTAAGGTGTTGACATTAGATAAAATCAATCTGTTTGCCGATGCTGTGAAAGATCGTCTACAAAACGGAAACAACGCCTTCAGGAAGGCCTATGTTCGTTTGTTTATCAATGATATTGAAGTTAACAAGCCAGCCGGGGAAGTCTGTATCAGCGGACCTATAGCTGCAGTGGAACATGGAATCTGCAACATAGAAGAGATGGATTCAGGGAAAGTGCCCAGCTTTGTTCAGAAATGGCGTCCCCAGGGGGAGTCGAACCCCCGTTACCGGCGTGAGAGGCCAGCGTCCTAGGCCACTAGACGATGGGGACTTCTCTAAAGTTGAGAGGTGTTGTTTCTACCTTTAAACAGGCTGTAAAGCAAGTAATAAAATATATACAGCCTGTTTTTTCTTTTATATCTGTTTGATGGGAAAAACAGAGGGGCGGCGGCGTTTTCCGGCTTTTTCTAGCTCGGCTAGATATTCCTTCCAATAAACCTCTTGATGTAGACCTAAATCGTAGAGAGTCTCCCAGGAATATAGACCTGTGTCGTGATTATCGCTGAATTCTATTTTTATGGCGTAACGTCCTGTTGGAGTTATGGATTTTATGGTTACGTTTTGCTGCCCATCAATTAATTTAGCCTCATCTGGTGTGTGACCACTGCAACCAGCACATGGACACATTACCCTTAAATACTCCATGGTGTAGTCAAACACTTCGCCTGTATCCCAGCTGATTCTAAGTAGCTTTTCTGCTGTAACTTGCCGGATTTCAGTTGGTATCTGTTTGCTTCCGTAAGACATTTTTTGCTCCCTGCTTCTTTTATCAATAATTAAGATCAACCCACCTCTGTCGGGTCATTATTTAATGTGTTTTCACCCATTGCCTCAAGGCGGTTGCGGGCTATTTTGTACTCTTTATCACTAATTCCGCTTTTACTTGGCTGTCGATATGGAGTTAATATTCTGCTAATTCTAGCAACCGAGCTATTACTTTCCTGCTCATCCATATGTTCAACAGCTCTGATCGCCCCTTGTAAAGCTGCTTGGTTATCGTCCAAATTTCCCGTACAGCATAACACCAAGTCGCACCCTGCTAGAAGGGAGTTGTGTACTCTATCTGCTAAATCCCCCTTTAAAGCCCCCATCTCAACTGCATCAGAAACGATTAACCCCCTATAGCCCCACTGTTTTCTTAAAAATTTTTTTAATGTTACTGATGACCAAGTTGCTGGGTTTATAGGGTCAATAGCTTGGGCAATTAGATGTGCTGTCATAAAAGCAGGTAGTTTAGGAGCTAATTTTTTAAATGGTAGCAACTCATGGTCATCTAGCTGTTGCCTGCTTTTTGTAATGGTAGGCAGATCTTTATGGGAGTCCACCTGAGCTGCCCCATGTCCAGGAAAATGTTTGCCAATCGCCATAACCCCGGTTGCTGCCAAACCATCTATCCATGCTCCTGCAAGTTGAATCACCTCGTCAGGAGTATTTCCAAAGGCTCTATCACCAATTACCGGGTCAGCCCTGTTTTGCCGAATATCTATAACCGGGGCGCAATTTACTCCGATGCCAACTTCCGCCAATTCTCTACCACAGACATTACCACCAAGACGAGCCATTTCAAGTGCAGATTCCCGGTTTTTACGAAACAGCTCTGTAAATCGATAAGGGCTGGGAAACTTGGTAAAACCGCTGCGTATACGTTGTACTCGACCACCCTCTTGATCAATCCAAATGGTGGGAGGAGGGGTGCTTATCGCAGCTATGCTCTTAACCAGCTCTTTGATTTGTTCAATATTTTCAATATTACGACTAAACAGAATAATCCCTTCCGGTCTATTTGTTTCTAGCCACTGTTTTTCTTGCTTGCTTAAAGCAGTGCCTCCGATCCCTAAAACAAGGTGTTTTGCTGGATTTTTTTTTCTGCTCATCTCTTGATCCAAGAATTATCAATTTATAAGGTTAATATTAGCCATGGCAGAGCTGATTTTGTGCATGGTTTAACTATCAGCAGTGTAAAAAACACCCATCACATTATTGGTTAAAAAGAGTTTCCCATGATACTCTTGGTTAAGCAAAAAATCATGATAAATTACCGCTTATTACCCCTGTTTCCAGGTTTAACAATATGACAAACCATCACAATAACTATTCTAAAAATGTTTGGCTATCCGCTTTAGTTGCCTATTCTGCTTTGATTTTTTATCTATCTTCCCAAACGGTTCATATACCGGGACCAGAGTTTTTATATCAAGATAAGCTTGTCCATGCCACAGCTTACGGTCTGTTGGCTTATTTAGCTTTACGGGTTACCTCAAGTTTTTCAACCATCCAATGGCCCCTTTTCTGGGCTTGGCTTTATGCCGTGGCATATGGGGCCAGTGACGAGTGGCATCAATCTTTTGTGCCGGGTCGTTATGCCGATGTTTGGGATTGGGTGGCTGATGGAGTTGGGGCAACCATCGTGATTGTTACAGTTTACATACTCCGCCGTCTAAAAAGATAAAGCACAACTGTTTCTTCTACTAAACTTCTAAAAGGGGAGATAATCTCATAATTGTTATTTGACCAACTCAACCTCCACCCGGTTATCATGAAAAGCCGGGCCTCCATTTGGTGCTACCCTTGTGTCATGGCTAAGGGCATTTAACGAGATATCCTCAGGAAAATCACGCCCGGAATAGTTTATTTCACACAGAGACAGACCAGGGCGTACCGCTGTTGTGACATTGGCGGTTAATGTTAACCTAGCCAGATCATTAAACACCTGTACCGTGTCACCATGGTTGATATTTCTAGCTTTGGCATCAATTGGGTTTAATAACAGTTTAGCCCCACCACGTTTTTTCTTGATTTTTTCTGAGCAGCTAAAGGTAGTATTTAAAACCTCATTAGCCGGAGGCAGCATAAAATCAAGTGGATAACGGTTTTTATCTAAAATACTATCCCTTCTATTAACCCCCCAATGGTCAGGAACTGGAGGCATGTCCGGGTTTGACCAACGTGGGTAGAAATGAAATTTACCATCTTTTTGGGGAAAGCCATTTATAAAATGGCTCTCTTCCCAAGAAGGAGCACACTCCAACCATCTCTGGTTTGTCCACTCCTCGATGGGGGGATAGTTGGAAGCAGCGACCACCTGTGTAACCATTTCACTAACAGTACAGTTGAATGGTTCATCACTATAACCCAGCCGTTTTGCCAGGTCGTTTACCAGGTCATGGTTACAACGGGCCTCACCTTTTGGTAAAAGAAGCTGCCTTGCATGTTGTAGGGTGGTCTGACCATAAGATTTATAGATATCTTCATGTTCTAAAAAAGTGGTTGCGGGCAGTATAATATCGGCATGACGGGCGGTATCGGTCATTACCTGCTCATGGACCACGGTGAAAAGATCTTCTCTTTTAAGCCCTTTTAAAACCTTGTTTAGCTCAGGGCAACTGCCAGCAGGGTTGGCATTGAACACCATAAGAACAGAAATTGCAGTCTTGAGATTGTTATCAACAAGAGCCTGACCCAAAAGGCTTGTATCTATTTTCTGGGTCGGTTTTTTGCGCCAATGGTTTTGTAAAACAGGCTCCTTATTAACGTGAAAACTATCTCCAGTGGCAAACAGTGCCCCACCACCTTTTTTTTGCCATGCACCTGTAATAGCTGGTAGACAGGAGACAGCATGGGTGTTGACAGCACCATTGTTTTGCCGACTCATACCAAAGCCAATTCTAATAAAAGGTGCTTGGGCCTCTCCATAACTACGGGCAAAGTTTACTATCTCATCAACACTAAGTCCGGTGAGAGGTGCGGCCCATTCGGGTGTTTTTTCTTCAAGGTGTGCCAACAGGTCACCATCAAAATCTGTAAGCTTTTGCAGATAATCCCAATGGGCATAATTCTCTTTTAAAAGAACATGCATCATGGCACAAGCAAGTGCACCGTCAGAGCCGGGTAGGGGGGCAATATGTTGGTCGGCAATACCAGCTGTTTTGTTGCGGTAAGGGTCAACAACAATCAACTTAGCCCCTTTTTTACGTGCCAGTTTGACAAAGTGCATAAGTGTGATATGGGTGGTGGCAGCGTTAATACCCCAAAGAACCACCAGATCACTTTGGCTTATCTCTGATGGGTTGGGACCAATAGCCAGACCAACTCCAGCCTGCCAACCAGAAAAACCTATGGAGTAACAGATGGTCTCATACAACCGGGAAAACCCGGCACGGTTGCTTAACCGTTCTACAGCCTGTTTTTGAACTATCCCCATGGTTCCGCCAGAGTAATATGGTAAAATTGATTCTGAACCATGTTTTTTTGTGGCTTTTACTATCTCCTCAACCACCCGTTCCATTGCGCTGTCCCAGCTAATCTCTCTATACTCTCCATCTCCCTTGGAGCCAACCCTCATAAGAGGTTTTGTTATCCGCTCGCCATTTTGGATATCGGAATAGTGGGATACCTTGCCGCATATAACCCCTTGGGTAAAAGGGTGTTCTGGGTCTCCTTTGATTGATTGTAATTGGTTGTCTTTAATGTTAACCAGAAGGGAGCAAGCACCGGGACAGTCCAAGGCACAAGTGGAGTTGTGTGTTGTAATTGACATATTTTCTCTGTTTAAAATCTACCAAGGCTATCATATAAATATCTTGGGTTTAATTAAGTTATTGTGACTACAAATGAAAAAAAACAGCATTATTGCACTTTTTGACATCTTGAGGAAAGTTAATCCCCACCCGAAGAGCGAATTGAGATATAAAAATAATTTTCAACTCTTGGTTGCCGTGGTTCTCTCAGCTCAAGCTACTGACATAAGCGTAAACAAGGCAACCCCGGCTCTTTTTAAAGCCGCACCAGATCCTAAAGCCATGGTGGCTCTGGGTGAAGAGGGGATTAAAGAGCATATTCGTACCATTGGGCTTTATAATAATAAGGCCAAAAGTGTCTATGCCCTAAGCCAGATTTTATTAGAAAAACATAACTCCCAAGTACCAGATAATCGTAAAGGGCTTGAGTCTTTGCCAGGTGTAGGCCATAAAACCGCCAGTGTTATTTTAAATGTTGCCTTTAACCAGCCAACATTGGCTGTAGACACCCATGTACAGAGGGTTTCCAACCGTTTGGGATTGGTAAATGAGAAAAACCCCAAAAAAATTGAGGCCCAACTAGTTAAAATAATCCCCTCACCATACCTGCAACATGCCCACCACTGGTTGATTCTCCATGGGCGTTATGTCTGTATCGCCCGTTCCCCAAAGTGTGAAGAGTGTCTCATAACCCAATATTGTGAGTTTAAACAAAAATTAAAGTAAAACAGCAGATTCTCCGATACTGATATTAAGGATTGGATATTAGTAGAACTTGATCCAGCGTAGTGCTGAGATTAGGAGGATTATTATGTTACCCATTCATAGCAGAGATGTCAGCGGTGTATCGAGCGATCTCCAAGACCGTGTTAGCTTTCGGGCTGCGGTTCGGGAGATTAGCAGCGGTAGTGCTGTGAGTGTAAAACCTGCTTCAAAAGCCCCTGCCAATGATCTGGCTGATGATGTCAAACGTGATATGATAGATCCCGACCCCAAAGATGATGGTTCAGACAATCAGACCGTCTCTTATGATATGGTGGCAAAAGAGGTTAATGAGGAGGAAAAAGCCCGCCAGGAAGGCTTGAAAAATGAGACCAATAGCAAAGCAGAAGAGATAAAACACAAACCACCATTTGGTCTGGATTTTACCACCCCAAGCGTAATTGTCTCCCACGGTGCTCCCAACCGTGCCGTTGCAAAACTATTCTTGAAAGCTGCCCATGACAGCGGCCACCGCTTTTCCCATGAGCCTCTATCTTCTACTCCCAAGCAAAATGCGGCTCGGGTTGACGTTACCATTTAACTAAAGCAAAAATCTTTTAAAAACGATAAGTTGGTTGGTATGAGTTTGTTGAATAGCATGCAAAGCTATACCAGATACTATTCAGGCTGGTTTATATAAACCAGTTAAATGATGTATAAACCCATGAAAAATTGCGACTTTTTTAGGAAAATATGTTGATAGCCTCAATCAATCGTTGTTTGCGTAACGGTTTTGATAAATGAAGGTTGCAGCCAGCTTCGCGAGTTTTTTCTACATCCTCTTTCATGGCGTTTGCTGTTAGGGCCAAAATTGGTATTGGTGAACGTTGTTGGCTGTTTTCCCACTCTCTAATTTTTTTTGTTGCCTCATAACCGTCCATAACAGGCATATTGATATCCATTAGAACAATATCAAAATCTCCCTGTTTAAATGTCTCAAAGGCTTCGGAACCATCTGCAACAGTGGTTAGTGTGTGGTTACTGTTCTTTAAAAATGCCTCTATCACAAAACAGTTCTCTTCAGCATCATCCGCCAAAAGTATAGATAACCCTTTTTCGTCACTATTTGCAGTTGTGCCACTATCTGCATCTAAATTGTGTTGGTCTTTTATCTCTTCCACCAACTGTATGGGTATTTCAAAGTTAAAAGTACTTCCTTTTCCCATGGTACTCTCCACCCATATTTTCCCCTCCATCAATGTTACCAGCTTTTGACAAATTGAAAGACCAAGTCCTGTGCCACCAAAGCGACGAGTAGTGGATGTTTCCGCCTGTTTAAAAGGTTTGAAAATGGTCTCTAACCTCTCTTTTGCTATACCAGTACCTGTATCGGAAACAGATAGACGCAAAAAGCTGTTTTGAGCTTTTGTAACAGACAGTATTACTTTACCTCTTTCGGTAAATTTAAGGGCATTGGATAGCAGGTTAAGCAAAATCTGTTTTAGTCTTTGGGGGTCACCAATAAGATGATCTGGGGTTGTCTCTGCTATATTGCTGTGAAGTTTGATACCCTGGCTTAAAGCTTTTGTCTTTAGGATTATTATAGATTCATTTACCAGCTCCCTTGGTGAAAAGGGAACAGTCTCAAGTTCCAGTTCGCCAGCCTCTATTTTAGATAAATCAAGTATATCATTAATAAGAGCCAAAAGACCTTCACCAGCACTATTTATTATTTTTAAATAGTGTTTTTGCTCATTATCCAAATTACTCTCTGCCAATATCTCCCCCATGCCTAATATTGCATTCATTGGTGTTCTGATATCGTGACTCATTGAGGCTAAAAACATGCTTTTTGACTCATTTGCCCGTTCTGCCTCTTCCTTGGATAGTTTGAGTTCCTCCTCAATTATCTTGCGTTTTGTTATATCCTCTTTGATAGCCAGAAAATTGATTATTTTGTTATCCGAGTCACGAATCGGCGATATGCTAGCCGATTCCCAATAAAGCTCGCCATTTTTCTTTTTGTTATGGAACTCTCCATGCCATGTTTTTCCAGAGGTTATTGTCTCCCACAAAACTTTATACTCTTCGTCTGGCATCTCACCTGATTTCAAGATACTCGGACTTATACCAATGGACTCCTGATAGGTGTAGCCTGTTAATTTACAAAAATGCGGGTTGACGTATTGGATGTTTCCATCAACATCTGTGATAACCACACTTGCCGGACTTTGTTCCACCGCCTCTGTCAACTCTCGCAACCTTTTTTCAATTTTTTTACTCTTGGTAATGTCTTTAAAAAGAACCACCGCCCCGACAATTTTCTCCTCCTCAATTATTGGAGTTGTTATATATTCAACTGGAAAGCTAGTACCATCCTTTCTCCAGAAAACTTCATGTTTAACATTTTGTGATACCCCGTCTTTTAATGAGGCATAAATGGGGCAATCTTCTTTTGGATAGTGGGAACCATCGGCATGTTTGTGGTGTAAGATATCATGTTGTGATAGACCAATTAACTCCTCTTGTTTCCAGCCGACCATTTTTGCCGCAGCAGGGTTTACAAATGTTGTAAGCCCGTTGATATCAAGACCGTAAATACCGTCACCTGCAGCATTTAAAATCAGCCGTTGTCGTTGCTCCACCTCCTTGAAGGTCAATTCCTGTTCTATACGTCTTGTGATGTCTCTATCAATTCCGCGATATCCAAGTATCTTTCCCTCTTTATCAAAAAAAGGACTGCCACTGGACTCCATAACCCTTTGTTGACCATTTTTATGGATATTGATATTGATAAGACCACTAAATGGCTGTGCCTCTGCTACAAAAGCCGCATATTCACTACGGATTTTATCTGCCTCTGCTTCTGGCATGATATCAAAACCTGTCATCTTGCCAATTAGCTCATCTGGTTCATAACCGAGGATATCTTTAACCCTGGGGCTGACATATTTAAAATTGGCATTGGTATCCATCTCCCATATCCAATCGGAAGTTGATTCCACCAGAGATCTAAAACGGTCTTCACTTGCCTTGAGAGCATCTTTGGCATCCAACATTTTTAGTTGGTTTCTATAATTTTCGATAACTCGGGCGCAGGCCAACGTGACAGGTTCTAAAAAATCTATGAGTGGTTGGTCATAGCCGGTAGATCTGTTGGCCAAACCTATGATGGCAACAACTTTGTCATCAATTTTAAGTGGTAGACCAAGAAAGTTTTTTAATGATGATTGACCTTGAGCAAGATCATTTTTATCAACATTTGTTTTGGGATCATTGGCAATATATGCAATACCAGTTTTAAACTGTTCAGCGTATAGACCGTGCATCTGTTGCAAAATCAAACCGGGTGGGGTGTTGTCAGATTGGAACTTTTGCAGTTTATCGTTCCAAGCGATATTGCTTACAGCCAAAGCTTGTAAATATGCATCGCCTTTTTTATCAACCATCACCTCATCAACAAAACCGTAGGCACTATCAGTTATCTTTAAAACCTCTTCTAACAGGTTGTTGAATAGCTTGTCGGGATGGGTAGCTTCAATAAATTGATGTTGTAGTTTATTTATACAGTTAACCTGCAGCCCAAGTTTTTTTTCACTCTGTTGTATGGCGTTGAGAATTGGTGAGCCAACTTTATAAAAAACAAAAACAGCTATAACAACCAGACCAAAAGCAAAAACTATCCAATACAGTGTTGCCTTTATAAAAGGTGAGCGAATTTCTGCTAAATCAATTTTTGCCACTATACCCATGTTGAGTAGTTCCACAGGTTCGTGGGCAGCCATAACCTCAACTCCGCGATAATCAGGGCCGATTACAATTCCCGATTTACCAGATAAGGCTCTACGCATTGGTTCTGCTAAGTTGGAACTAAAGGAGATCGGTTTAGGAGTTTCCGTGTTGTTGTGGCGTTGACGTAAAATAAAAACAATGCTGTTATCAACTTTTTCGGCAAGGGTAAATTCACCACTTTTTCCAAAGCCAGAAAAATCTTTGTGAGCATCTTTTATCTGTGAAATTGTTGCTAACTTACTGCCACCTGGATGATCAGAGCTGTGTCTTGCATCAAATCGCGCCACTGCCTCCATAAGGCGAGCACGACTCTGGACAATTTCTGTTAGTCTGATCTCTTCTTGCTGGGTAGCTGTTTGGTAGAGCAGCCAGATACTACCAAAGCCTGTTATTGCAGCAAGAGATGCCATGATAGTAATAAGTGCTAA
>JADFZS010000086.1 GCA_015232405.1 Magnetococcales bacterium
AACTCCATAGACTCCACCGGTTATACCTCCTTTGCGTTTTATCAAAGATTCAATATATTCAGCGGGGCATAATGAAGGGGTCGGTAACATGTTGGTACTATGGGGTTTATGTGGCGGTTACAAAGATTCAATACATCCAGCGGGGAATAATGAAGAAATCGGCGAAATATTGGTATCATGGGGTTTATGTGGCGGTTACGTTTTTCAGAAGTTAGACTCTATTTTCCAAATGGGGTTTGTATTGAATTCAATTCAAATTTTGATGATGCAACCTTGCCAACGCTTTTATAAACGGCAGCACAAATCAAATGCTGCGTCCCGCAGATGACCTTACAGAGATTTATGTATGTCTTGAGCCGGTTGATTTTCGTAAAGGCATTAACGGTCTATCGATACTTGTGGAATCTGAGCTTATGATGAATCCATTTTCCGCACATTTGTTTGTTTTCACCAATCGTAGCCGAAATAAAATCAAGGTCTTGTATTGGGAGCATAACGGATTCTGCATGTGGCAGAAACGTTTGGAGAAAGAACGGTTCCACTGGTTGAAAATTACCGTTTAATAAATCGGCGATGGTACCGGCTTGGGAATTTTTCTTTGAATATTTTTAGGCTCTCCGAGAGGGAATTTTGAGTAATATACCAGGGCATGGTCTTTATAAAGTACAAAGAGATCAATATCGGGTATTTTCTCTATAAATGTCTCTTGATAATGCAGGAAGTATTGAAAAGCATTTTGTCCTGTGGTGCCATTTTTGTGTATTGTTTTAAATTGTTGCGGGTTGAGATGGGAATATTCAATCTCAACTTCAAACTTTTCTGGATTTTGGAAGATTTCGGTCCCTTTGCAGAGCACAAAGGTGCCATTATGTACGCAGTGGATATTTTGTCGGTTGTCGTAGATAAACTGCATCGTGTCAAAAAGTTCTGCTGGTGTTTCAGTTGGAAAGCCCACCATGATGAAAATGTGGTTTCTTATGCCTGCATCTGTTGACATCTTCAGGGCACTGCGTATTGTTTCGATTGTGGTACCTTTGTTGACTAGCTCTAATACCCGCGGGTTGCATGATTCCACCCCCCAGATGATATATCTGAAACCGGCCTGATGCATGAGTTGTAAGGTTTCGGTATTAAAGTCAGAGGAGGGTCGTAGCGTTGCATAGAAAAATATCTTGATACCTCTTTTGATAATTTCTGTTGCGATCATTTTTAGCCGTTTTGCAGAAATCATCTCATCTACAAACTGAAAATATCGATATCCTTTTGAATAGTGATATTCAACTTCATCGGCGACCCTCTCAACCGAAGCTATCGAAAATTTGCTGATGGAACTCTCCTCACAAAAACTGCATCGGCTCCAGAAGCAGCCTTTGGATGACATGATTGGAATAACAATGTCACTGGTAAAATATCCCTCCATATTGATGTCGGAAAAGTCCGGGTAGGCATCATGGTTCAGGTTGCTCTTCATTGTGTCATTGTTGGTGTATCCATCTGTTGTTTTATAGGAAACACCGGATATATTTATGTCGGTTGCTCCGGCGGCAATGGAGTCCAGTAGCTCTTTGAATGGTACCTCTCCAGCATCAGAGACAACAAAATCGACGAACGGGCTGTAAATTAATTTATCAAATGAACTCAATATTGCCGCACCACCAAAGACAATGATTTTTTCAGGATGTTTCTGTTTGATCTTTTTTGCCAAAAGCAGGGAGCATAATAGCTGGTTGTGCAATAAAATTGAAAAACCAACAACATCCGGGTTGCCGGATAGTGCAAAAGGTTCTAGATAGCTGATTATCTCATCTTGCTTATCATTGTTATCATAACATAACTCGTATTGAGCAGAGATGTGGGTCTCCTGTAATGAGTCCAGCAAAGGGGCTGTAACCTTTTTGTATTTCTCGATATCGGAAAACATATCTTTTTTGTTGTTGAAATATTGTTCACCAACGCCAATGGAGTCCAGGTGGTTGTAATGTTTTTTGTCCGCTATGGTTTTGTGCCATCTAAGGTTTAGGTCCAAGCAGTTTACCTCTGCGTTGCCAAATTTGTTCAAATAGCCCTTAAGGCAGGCAATTCCAAGTGGCGGGCTTATTGGATCTACGAATGGGCAGTAGAGCAGGTTTACCTTTGTTTTATCTTTTTGTGTACCTTCAGCTATCAATTGAGTTGCATCTGTTTTTTTGTTGTCGTCAGAGTTATTGATGCTGAGAATATAATCTTCAACAATATCCTCTTTCAAGTCTCTTAAACCATGGTAATACGTGGAAGAGTCTGGGGCGATTGATAGTGCCAGTTGATAACTGGCCGCTGCCTCATGCAGTCTGCCCAACTCTTTTAGGGATATACCCAAATTATAGTGAGCGTCAGCAAAATCCGTTCTGATTGCAATGGCTTTGCGATAGCTGGTTACAGCCTCGTCAGGTCTTTCTAGTTCTCTAAGGATGTTGCCAAGGTTATTGTGGGCATCAGCATAATCGGGATTTAATGCAATGGCTTTGCTATAGCTTTCTATGGATTCAACCGCGTTGCCTTGCTCTTGTAAAATAATGCCAAGATTATTATAGGCTTCTGCAAAATTGGGGTTGATTTTGATGGCTTTGTTATAACTTGCTGCGGCCTCATCCAGCTTGCCCTGCTCTTTTAATATGACCCCAAGGTTTATGTGAGCATCGGCAAAGTTTGGTTTTATTGCTATGGCTTTTTTATAACTGCGTACTGCCATATCCAGCTTGCCTGAATTTAGCTGAGCTGTTCCCAGGTCTGCATGGAGTTGAGCGTTGCGTTTGTCTACGGCAATAGCTCTTTGAAAAACTGCAGCAGCGGCATCAAATTGCCCTAACTGCATGTTGGACAGGCCAAGATTGTGGAGTGCCATCACTTGGGATTTGTCAATATCAGTCGCTTTTTTGAATAACCCAACGGCCAGATCGTGACGGTTATAGCGTTGTGCAATCACCCCTAACACATTGATTGTCGCAACATGATTTGGAGAGATCTGCAGTATGGCGTTACAGACACTCTCTGCCTCAACATATCGTTGGGCATTAAAATGCTCAACAGCCTGCACATACGCCGCCTCAACATTAACTTGCGACTGTCTGTTCTTTGCTGGCGGGGGTATGCGTCTCTTCTTCATTACAAAATATCCATTGGCAGTAAAGGTTTTTTGCACAATTTTGGGGATGCAATGCCTGATTCGTGAATCAAGTATTGCGTCTCTTTGTCGGTCTCTGATCTTTAAACAGATATTTCCCTTATGACTAACAACGAACCTCCATTTTGACCACAAACAGCCTTAAGATCAATCACAATCAACATCTGCTGAGGACAGTAGCACCATTTTGGGCTGAGTCATATATAAATTCTATGGGCGTAAATTCGTAACCGTCACATAAACCCCATAGTTTCAAAGTTTTTCCATTTCCTTGATAATACCCCGACGCACTTTCCATTGTCCGAACTGAATATAGTGGAGGGATCACCTGTGTCTTGCCCACTAGATCAACTGGAATCTGCAAGTGGGGTTTAGTTTGTGGTTTAAAAATCATCACGCCGCCACATTGGAAGCATCTTCTTCCACCATCTTACCCAGCGTTTCCTTTGCGGCTTTTGCCCAATGCGGCTGGTCACAGAACTGCCGTCAAAGAGAGATGCAGACTTTCTGAGGAGGCTCTATGTAGCTTATCCGAAAGAGGGAATTGCCTGATTCCAACTGAGGCAAAATATAAGAAGTTAGCTACATTATTCAAGATTTGGCAGTTGGGCGTATGCACATAGTGCAAGGTTTTGATTTGCCAGGAAAAGCGGAAGAGAGATTAGTCAGCAACCAA
Organism: Magnetococcales bacterium; assembly: GCA_015232405.1. Classification (GTDB taxonomy): domain Bacteria; phylum Pseudomonadota; class Magnetococcia; order Magnetococcales; family JADFYX01. The sequence continues at coordinate 3,837 of JADFZS010000086.1, forward strand.
TGCATACTCCACCTCATGTTTCTGCATCAATCAATGTTTGCAGAGATGTAGTGACATGTTTTAGCACCCCTTCCCAACTGCTTTTCATATCTCTCCTAAAGAGTTTTACATTTTTATAAAATGGAGTTGAATCCACAAAAAGATTATTCCACGGCCAGCTCTGGTTATTAGTGATCATAACCCATGTCGGCGTTCCTAAAGTGCCAGCTAAATGGACTGTTGTATTATCAACGCTGATAATCAGGTCAAGGGTTGCAATGAGGGCGGCCAGATTGTCCATATTCTTTAGAGGGTCATTATCATCCCAATCATGAATATGAATATTGAAAGAGTTGCATACCTGCTTAACTTCATCGACCGTATCACCGTACTGTAGGTTGATGAATTTAGCATTTCTAGATAACAAAGAGGCCCACATTTCTAGGGGAATGGATTTGTTTTTTTCTGGATCTTTATACTTTCCGCCGCGCCAGGAGATGCCAACTTTTAAACCATCACCAATGGCATCAAGTCTCTGATTCCATTTTGCAACAAGTTTTGGGTTTGGCAACAATAAAGCGTCTCGCTTGGGAAAATCTTCTAATTTGTTGCGGAAAAATTTTGGTAGACCACCAATGGGAATGGAATAGTCCAAGGTGACATCTTCGCCAACCCAGGAAATGTCGGTGTCACTTGGTCTTCCCTTGACAATGGAGTTTGAAAACGATCTTTCAAACAAGGGCTCAAGCCGGGGATCGCACTCTAAAAACAGCTTCTCTGGGCATAGGGCTAATAGATCCGGTATGCAACCAGAAAATATTATTTCGTCACCAATACCCTGCTCAGAAAAGACAATAATATTTTTTCCTTGCAAAGGTTCTCCAGTCCACATTTTTACTGGTTTTATGGGAAGGTTTTTTTTGTGTTCACTTTTTAATCGCCACTCATACTGTTGCCAACCCTGTTCCAAATCACCTTGTACTAGCAGTATTAAAGAAAGATTCCAGTTGGCATTTATATGACTGGGGTCAATGGCAATTGTTTTTCGGTAGTTTGCCGCAGCCTCATCTAATTTGTCTTGACTGACTTGGATTTTGCCAAGATTATAATAGGCTTCCGCAAGATTAGGCTTGATGCTTATAGCTTTATGATGTTTGGCAATAGCTGCATCATTATCTCCCTGGGAAAAAAAGAGGTTTCCTAGATTACTGTACGCTTCGGCATAATCTGGATTAATTGCAATTGCTTTGTAAAAACAAGCAACCGCCCCCTCATGATCCCCATGACCATTCAAGGCATGTCCAAAATTATTGTAAGCTTCTGAAAAATCAGGCTTAACTACGACTGCTTTTTCAAAACAACTTATTGCTTCTGTAAATGCACACTGTTTAGTGAGTGCGTACCCAAGATTATTTAAGGCTTCTGCATTATCAGGCATGATGAGCAGTGCTCTATTATAGCTTGCGATTGCCCTATCGGTTTTATCAAGATTGACATATAAGTTACCAAGATTTATATGGGCATCCGTATAATCAGGATTTAAGGAGATTGCCTGATTATAGCAATTAATCGCCTCTTTATACCTTTTCAAATCTTTAAGAAGGTTTCCAAGATTGAAATGAACCTGTGGAAAATCTGGTGCGCAAGAAATCGCTCTATTATAATTTAGAATAGACTCATCAAACATACCTAGTTTTTCATTGGCAAGCCCTAAATTGTTGAAGGCTTCGGCATAGTCGGGGTTGATGGTTGTAGCCTGTTGAAAAGATGCGACTGCTGCATCATATTTACCTTGTTTGACTAGAGTATTGCCAAGATTGTTATGGGCTTCAGCATAAGTAGGTAGTGCTTTTATTGCCTGCTGGTAACAGTCTATAGCCGCACTATACTGCTTGGTTTTTTCCAAGGCAAAACCCATATCCAATAGAAAACGGCCATTTTCTGACTCCTTGAGCAATGCCTGCTTTAAGAGGTTGATTGCTTCCTCATAACGTTCCAAATGGATGAGGGAAATGGCTAGATTATGATATAAAAATGCAGGATTTCCATCAATTTCAATAGCCTGCTTAAAATGCTCAATAGCAATATCATGACGATTGGTAAGTTGTGTGATTACCCCTAATATATTTATTGAGCTAATGTGGTTTGGTACGGATTGTAGGATTGAGTTGCAAAGATGCTCTGCCTCAGCATAACGTTCTGAGTTAAAGTACTCTACCGCTTGTTTATATGCATCTTCGATGGTCATGTGACTCTTTGATTGGATAGTCATTTTGGTGTTCGGTAAAATAGACTTGGGACTGCTGAATCGATATTTCACGTATGACTCACAACGGACCTCCATTTTGACCACCAACAGCCATAAAATCAATCACAATTAACATCTGCAAGGGCTATTAGCTGAAATAGACGAGATTTGATCTGACTGAACGTTCTACTGTGAAATTGCAAAATCATTTTTGATAGCAATGGAGTGCATTGATTATGCGTGAATTTCATGCCCATGTAAAAAACATTTTTTACACTATGTTATGTGGTAATCCATGTAATTATGATGCACATGTACATCGAATACATTCGCAACCACAACTCTCCGCCCGCTGTTTTGCTGCGTGAATTCCTATTGGGAGGATGGCAAATCCACAAAGCGGGCTGTACTCAATCTTTCCGACTTGCCAGACGAAGTGGTGAGTATGACGCAGGCGGTATTGAGGGGGAAAAATTTTATTGATGCTGACAACAATTGGCAGATGAAGCTCACCCTTCCTCACGGTCGCATGGCTGCTGTGACAGGCACGATGAAAAAACAGGGCTTCTCCAAGCTGTTGGGAGGGCGTTCATCTCGATAGAAGGAGCTGGTGATGGCGATGGTTGCAGGCCGGGTTTTGGAGTCGGCTTCCAAGTTGGCGACTTCCCGTATGTGGAACAACAACACTCTTGGCGAAACCTATGGTGTGGATGATGCAGACAAGAGGAGTTATACAACGCCTTGGATTGGCTGATTAAGCACCAGGAGCAGGTGGAAAAACGCTTGGCAAAACGGCACATTTCCGGTGGAGACGATGCCAATCCCAACACTTCATACAGTTACCGTTAGAGAAGCAGACCGGCATCAGTGGTGACCTTCGTGCCGTGGAACTTGGCCTGCAATGTGTGGTCAAAACCCGACCTCAAAGCTCGCTTTTTCCGTTCACCCAAAGCGTGATCCCCCAATTGCCAAATTGATACCAATAACCTGTTCGGATTAAATCATTATTCTGGAACCAACTCCCGGAATTTTTGGCTTTCATCTGGGAAATATGGTTTATTCAGGCTATATGGTTGCGCACTCCATTCGTTGCTTGAAGGTTTGTGTGCAATTTTTTGCATGCACAAAAAATGGTGAGCGAATGGCGATGACATGATACAAAGATTGATTGTTGTCATAAGCCACATCACAATCAGCAACGGCTCTATTGGAATGAGTGAGGAGTGGGTGATCAGATGAACAGAGCAGAAAAGCGCCGCCAAAAAAAGCGAGCAAAAAAGAGCAGGCAATCTAAACATTCAGGGCATTCAGGACATTCAGGGCAACCTGGACTTGCCAACATCCAAATTCAAATGCAGCAGGGGATAGCATTTCATCAGGAGGGGAAGCTGGATGCAGCGATGGGATGCTATAAACAGGTATTGGCATTGCAGCCAGACAATGTTGCAGTTTTGAGTAATATGGGGGCTGTTTTTCATGCTCAGGGACAATTGGATGCGGCCGCATCATACTTTCAAAAGTCTCTAACGTTGAAACCGGATTTTCCCGAGGCAAGTTTCAACCTGGGATCGGTGTTGGCAGCCAAGAGTCTCTATGAGGAGGCAATAGAGTATTATAAAAAAGCCATTTCCTTAAAGCCAGACTATGTAGAAGCCTTTAATAATCTAGGTATTGCATTCCGTAAATTGGGCAATTTTGATGCCGCTGTAAGTTGCTACCAAGAGACTTTAAGGTTGCAACCCAACTATATCGAATCAATGACAAACCTTGGTGTTATCCTTGAAAAACAAAGCCGGTATTCGGATGCTATTGAAAATTATCGGGCAGCTCTTGCCATTACGCCGGATTCTCCAGAAATTTTGAGCAACCTTGGTCTCTCTCTTTCCAAATTGGGGCAATTGGTTGAGGCTGCCAGTTGCATGCAAAGAGCCATATCCCTACTGCCAAACCAGTCTAAGTTTTGGAATAACTTTGGCAACATTCTTACTGAACAGGGCCGTTTGGCAAAAGGTGTAGAAAAATATAGAAATGCTATTGAGTTAAACCCAGGCTATGCATTGGCAATCAATAACCTTGGCATTGCCTTGGACTCATTAAACTTTGATGTTTTGGCCAATTATCGGAGAGGTCAGGAAGTTAATATAAATTGTGACAAATTTCCAGATTTGTCATCTCGCTCCGTGCATCATGCAGATTCAATATTGAATATAGATCCTGTTAGTGAGTCTTTGTTGACCAACAGGCTGGAGAGTGCCATTGCCAGATATCAGGTTAAAAAGCTGGCTGGTGGAGTTGGGAATGGTGATTATGAGGAGATTGTTGCTGCTCTTCCAACTTTACCTTTTGAAACCGTTGCCAACACAAAAAAGATATCCTCTCCTGCCTTGGTTGGAGCCGCTACGACAGGCACAAAAAAAGTGGTTGCCATGATGGGGTTGGCTAGTGCTGGTTCTGGTTTGTTTCATAGTCAGTTGGATGGTCACCCGGAGATTTCAATTACACCGGGAGTTTATTTGAGTGGCTATTTTGGGCGGGGTGTGTGGAAAAATATCATCAGTTCCGGTTATGAAGGGGCTGTGGTCAAATTTTGCCAGATGTACAGTGTGCTGTTTGACTCTCGCAGCTTGCAAAAACCACCTCCGGCCCATTTAACCGACGAATATGGTCTTGGGACTGGCATTGGAATTGATGAAGGATTTGACAAGTTGGGGGAAAATTTTGACACCCCTCTGACTCTGGATCAAAACCGATTTGCAGATAAATTGTCTGAGATACTCAGCATGCAAAATAGTATAAACCATGGCACCTTTTTTCAGCATGTGCATCATGCTTATGAGTCCACTCTCGGCAACGATTTTCAAATGAAAAAGATCATACTCCATCATATCCATAAAGTTGATCCCTTCAGTATGCATACACTGCTAAAAAATTTTCCAGATGCCCGCCTTTTGACAATTGTTCGCAACCCGGTTCAAGGTTGTGAATCCTGGGCTAATAAGGCCGCCCAGCTTAAACAGGTAGCCAATGATTATATACGATATAGTCGCGCCATCCAAAGGATTGTCATGACGATGCGCGATATTAACGGTCTGCAGTTTTCCCGGCAGGATGCGGTGGGTATTCGCTTGGAGGATATAAAAGGGGATCCGCAAAACACAATGAGGCGGCTGTGTGACTGGCTTGAAATTTCAGAGTCATCAACACTTTTAGAGTCGACTATACAGGGTCTGAAGTGGTGGGGCGACCCTGGTAGCGTACTTTTTGGGAAAACCCAAACAGATGACCATGGCAACGAGGAGCCGATTCGCAGAAAAAGTGGCGCATTGTTCAGCGAGCAGGATCGCTTTATTCTGGGAACGCTTTTCTATCCTTTGAGTGTAAAGTTTGGTTATGTTGAAAAAAATCAGGATAAATTTGTCAGTGATTTAGAAATGGTACGCCATCTGTTGGAGAAGCCGCTTGACTTTGAGTTGGCTCTTTCCAAAAAAATTCCCAAAGATTATCCAGAGCTTGAAATGACTGCGGCATATAAGGCATTTCACAGCATGTTGCTTGGTCGTTGGCGGATACTTGATGAATTTGGCACATATCCGAATATGTTCAATCCGTTGCCAGCCTGATGGTTGTTTCGGAGCATTTAGAGAGATATTGTCAAATTTTGTGTATGGCCTGAGCATCGGGTGGCGTCTCTTGGTGGAAACTGCTACTAATCCACCAGTCCCACAGAACAGGAAAGATACGCCATGAGTGAAAATGACGTTATTGATCTTGCTGCACCAGAAAAAAATCTTGATGACCCGGTCACGGAGCTATTACGGCAAGGAGCAAAAAAATTATTGTCCCAAGCAATTGAAGTTGAGTTGCTGGAATTATTGGAAAAATATCAAGATTTAAAAGATTTTCATTGAAAGCGGTAAATTGTGGGTTCGAAAGTATTGCTAAAGTATAATTATGATTAGAGCTGATCAGGAAATCTGAAATTATAAATTTGATTTTCTTACATTTTATCACATTATAACTGTTTTGGCATCCGGCTCTTTTTCTAGCCAGCGTTTGCCAGTTACAGCCATTCCGATCGCACCAAGGGGGGCGGTGATTATTATGGATAGCACGGCAATGGTAAGAATGATTTCGCCACCAGGTATGCCAGCCTCAAGGGGTACCGCCCCAATGGCGGCCTGTACGGTGGCTTTCGGGATATAGGAGACAACGCAGAATAACCTCTCTTTTTTATTGAATATGGTGCCGCTAAAACAAAGCCAAGTACTAATAGATCGTCCTAGCAAACCGACAGCTATCAAACCAACCCCTAACAAACCGGTATCCAAAGCAACGTGTATGTTGACCTGTGCTCCCACCAGAGTGAACAGAATTATTTCAGCCACAACCCAAACCTTGGAAAGAGTGACGGAAATATCGTGCGCTCTCTCTTCACATTTTTCCAAGAGATAAAACCCGACCGCCATTACAGCAAGCAATGCCGAAACTCTGACTACATCCGCAAGCACCCTTTCAAGCCAGATCATAAGTCCAGAAATTGCAATAATTGCCAAGGTCATTTTGGTTGTACTTGGTTTGAACTGTGTAAAAAAATAGTTCAAAAGCCAACCCACAATGAGTCCCAAAAGTATGCCAAGGATTATGGACTCTGGGATCCCCAGCAATTTGATGGCAATACTATCCCCCTGTCCATTATAAAAACCAAGAAAAATTGAAAAAATGACTATGGCAAATACATCATTAACAGCCGATGCCCCAAGCATCATGGTGGGAATCCCCTTGCGGGTTCCATAGCCATGCTGCATGAGATTAAGCATGAATGGCACTACCACTGCTGGTGATACGGCTGCTAGAATTGCCCCGATAATTGCCCCTTCAAGGTGGGTGATATCAAAAAGTATTGGCGCAACAACAGCAACTACCACTCCCTCAAAGAGGGCGGGAATTGTTGAAACCAAAAGAGCCGTATTGCCAACCCTTTTTAGCATGTCACGCCGCAGTTTCAATCCGGCACGTAGCAAAATTACTATCAAAGCTATCAGGCGCATATCGGCTGAAACAGCCAAAAATTCCTGGGAAAGTATGTTAAATACGTAGGGACCACACAATATTCCAACCAGCAACATACCGAGCAATCCCGGAAGGCGTATTTTCCTGAACAAATAATCTGCCAATAGCCCAAAAATAATTATCTGTGCAAGGTTTACATCCATCTAGGCTAGCTCCGGTTGAGGCTGGTTTTGTCCGATATTTTCCAAATAGCTCAAAACGTGTCTGCACCTCGTTTATTTAACCGAGATTCATATTGGAATGTGTCAGGGCCTAAACACCTCATCAAGTGATTTAGCCTCAAAGATTTGAAGGATCCGCTTTTCCAAAGTAGGTAAATTAGCTTGTTTGATTTTCTCAACATCCCTATTGGGCACATCGCCAAATCGGTATTGTATTTGACTCAACAGCATATGTGCTGCTTCTTCTCGTCTACCCTCTTGCCTGCCTTGCTGTAGCCACTTAGGCTTGCTTTTTTCAACGATTTCATGTGCAAATTGTGACATCATTTTTTCCTCCTCCGGGCGAACGCGCCGGATAATTTCGCGAAATGTCTTCTCACCAAAGTCTTGGTATGTCTCAATCATGTACCGCATAATGAAGTAAAAATCATCGTCTGCTTTAGCTAGCACTTCAATCAGCAATTCTTTCACCTTCAACTGTTGCCCGTTTCGAGTTGCATACTTTGCGGCGAGCAACCAAGCTCTGAGGCGGGGCGGTGAGGATAATTCTCGGCCTGGAACATTGCCAAGATCCATAACCTTGTGCTGGAAATTCAGCAGCCAAGGTCGTCAACTGTCCTCCATATCCACTAGAGCCAGGAACTCTTCAGGGATTTTCCATTCCGCTTCTCCCTGGTAAAATGTGAATGGAACAATTGCTGGCAATAACTCCAAACCCTCATTTTCCAGATTCCACTGCTTCAAAGCCTCTACCATATACTTCAGCAACTGCCAACCAATGCGTGGATCTGGAGAGATTTTATTTTCAATTAACACACTAGGAACAAAGCAACACGACCATTGACCGTCTGTGCCAGCAAAAGCCTGTAAGTCAGATGAGCGCGCAAAGCTTTGTCCACGAATGACCCATCGACAAGCGTGGGCGGTTCAGGCGACAGCAGCTCCGCTATATCCTGCGGCAACTACTCCCGCAAAAGAGTTCCTGCTGTTTCAGGCTTAGATAGCAGTGCTTTCAAAAAACGGTCGTGAGGTTGGGAAATATCGGTCATATTTAGTTTGTGACTCTACCATGAATGTGCGGCTATCTGTTTTAAATTATTGCTAAACACCCACCTAAACAGTTGGGTCAAATTAATTCACCAACACCTACGGCAATCCTATCATAAAACAGCCACTCTGGCAATATTATGAGTCCAATCAACACTGTGTAGGAATATTGGAATGAGGTGGACCCCATTGCAAGGACAATTTTTCGGCAAAAATAAGCTCACTTTTCCTCCATATTTTTCTCTTTCGATCCTTCCTTGACAAGCCATCCATAATAGAGATTTTGGATGGGCCGGGTGAAACAGAGGCAGGCTCTGCTGGGAAGCAACGTGCCAAGGGATAATTCGGTCAAAACTCACCAGTACGGTGGACGAGGTGCGGGAGTGGTTTCGACTTCCGCACCTCAAGCTGCATTTACCGGATGGTAGATTTTGTCATGCCTTAAAAAACCCTGCCCTAAGGGCAAATATTTGTAATTCAATTTTCTTGGTTCGTGCTGGTCCTCATTCAGACCCGAGCCTACATACACTTGATCTGGCGTTTGGTAATTCAATGATTCATGTAGCCGTAACAATTTGTATTTTCTGAACCATTCTCCAATCCCACGCTTAGCTTCAGAGCCAGTGGTATATGCGTGAAGATAAACATTTTCATATTTTAGAGTGCTCCAAAACCGTTCAACAAATATGTTATCCAAGAACCTTCCCCGACCATCCATACTGATTTTCACCCCATGATTTTTCAATACCCCGGTAAAGGCTGTGATTTCTTCATTTTGGTTTGCTCATTTTTATCCTCGTCGGTTGGTGGATGAAGAGGAAATTGTAGCTTAACCAACTGTCGCTTTTCAGAGGTCCATCATAGCGGGCTAACTGCGGACAGAAGACAAGAGCCCCATTTTTTTTCAAATAGGTAGGCGATCATTGTTTTTTGGTTGAACAATTACAGAAGCGATGCGGGATAGGCTACAATTTTATGCAACGATAGGGTTTCTACAGCTTTTACTTTCTACAACAAGGTGGTAGACTGCAACAGTCTTTCGTTTAGAGATTTACAAATTCATTCTACGTAACATTATTCAGTTTGAAAAACCTTTGACTGAATACCTCCTTTTGGAAAAGGTATCATTGTGACAAAGAGGTCCCGCCCACCCTTGGCAAAACAGTTCCAATTTGCGACCAAGGCAGATAATCTACAATATTTGTCTGGCCGCATCAGCCATGCGCAGGTTTGCGACCAGATTATAGTTTCGGTCGCAAAGTGGAAAGATGAGCATGAAGCAATATTACACGATATAGTTTCCAGGTTTCCCAACTCCAAACTAGCCGTTCGCTCCAGTGCAGCTGATGAAGATGGCTGGCTGGAGGCCAAGGCTGGTGTCTATTTAAGCCTTGTCGGGATTGAACCGGAACCGACAGAGGTTGGCAACTCCATAGATCAGGTCATCGCCAGTTATGCAACACCTTCAGAGTTCCATCAGGTGTTAGTGCAACCAATGGTTGTCGATGTGGTCATTTCCGGTGTGATCATGACCCGTGATTTGATATCAGGCGGCCCATACTATGTGATCAACTATGACGACTTTAGCGGACGCACCGACATTGTTACAGGAGGCGGTGAAAGCAAAGCCATATTGGTGCATCGCTCCCGGTTGAGTGCCATTCAGTCCAGTCGCTTTCTACAGCTTGTGCATGGAGTCCAGGAGATAGAAGCAATAACCGGCAGCCAGGAGTTGGACATAGAGTTTTGCATCGATAAAGATGGACAGGTGACTATTTTGCAGGTCCGCCCCCTTGCTGCACGCCGCAATTGGCAGCCACTGGCTGATACGGTGGTGGATGCCGCACTTGACGAAGTACGGGCGACTATCTTCGAGCGCATGGCTCCTGACCGGGAGTTGGCCGGGCATACCACCATTCTAGGAGAGATGCCTGACTGGAATCCAGCCGAAATGATTGGCAATATTCCCAATCCACTTGCACTCTCTCTATACAAGGTACTGATAACCGACCGTACCTGGGCCGAAGCACGTACAACTATGGGATATCGTTTTGTTCCACGCCCCCTAATGGTTGACCTGTGCGGCCGACCCTACATAGATACCCGCTTAAGCTTTAACTCCTTTCTACCATCTGACCTGGATGAAAAATTAGCTAAAAGGTTGGTTGACCACCAACTGCAGCGGCTCCAAAATAATTCCGACCTGCACGACAAGGTGGAGTTTGACATAGCGGTAACATGCCGGGATTTTTCGTTTTCAGACCGGCTCAAACATTATCGTGATGCCGGTTTTTCCAACGCCGACCTGCAAGAGTGGGAAGAAAAGCTGGCGGCAATTACTCGTGATGCCTTAGAAAAACGCCAGCAAACCTTGGATGAACCATTGCAAGCAACCCAGCGTCTAGCACACGGCTTGACATTTAAAACAAACCTCAACAGCGCACAAATAAGCAAGGCAATCGAGAGCATAATCAACTATGGAACACGCCCTTTTGCCCAACTGGCACGACACGGTTTTATCGGTGTTCTCTTCCTGCGCTCCCTGACCGAGCGAGGTATATTGTCCGATGATGACGCTGCAACCTTTATGGGTGGAATTCAGACCGTTGCCACCGAACTTTTAGATGACCTGGATGCTGTCCATGATGGCACCATGAGCCGTGCCGAGTTTTTGGACCGTTATGGTCATCTGCGCCCTGGCACATATGACATATGCAGCTACCGATATGACCGGCGGCCAGATCTTTATCTCGGTCAGACCCGCCAAAAAAGAGACAATACCAAAACAAGTTTTAAACTGTCCTCCAAACAAAATGCGGGCATTGAAAAACTCCTGACCGAGTTTGGCTACAATATTTCGCCAAAAGCCCTGCTTAAATATATTACCGATGCCATCAAGGCTCGCGAGGAGGCAAAGTTTATCTTCAGCCACGGCTTGAGCGATCTGCTTACCGCCCTGGCACAGTGGGGTGAAGCTCGCGGATTAACCCGTGAAGAGCTATCATCATTGCCAATCACTGCCTTTTTGCAAAGCTTGGATCCAGATCAACTACGCAAGCAAATAAACCTGCAAGCCATAAATATATCACGCAGCGTACGCCTTCCCTCCCTGATATGCAGACCTAATGATGTTGATGTAATCCGCCTGCCGATTGGCAGCCCTACATTTATCACCCACAAGCGGGTGATGGCTCCTGCACATAGGCTTACCAGGAATGAAAATACCACCCTGGACGGCTTCATAGTCCTGATTGAGAGTGCAGATCCTGGTTTTGACTGGATTTTTTCCCACAACATCAAGGGCCTGATCACCAAATATGGCGGTGTCAACTCCCACATGTCCATTCGTTGTGCCGAGTTTGACCTGCCAGCCGCCATCGGCTGTGGTGAAAGGCTTTTTGATATCCTGTCTGGTTATTCTGTGGTGGAGCTTAACTGTGCAGCACGCAAGGCTGGTGGCCATTGACTCGCAACCTGCAGCCGAAAGTCGCTCTGACCATGCGGATTACCCAGGCAACAGGCTACCTGGAGCCGCGTGACAGCATCAGCCATGACTGGCTCATCCGCCTCCAATCGTGGAACATGCAGCCCATTCTGCTTCCCAACCTGCTTGATGACCCTGTTGCATGGCTTAAAGCCAATACACCGGACCTGTTGATACTTACCGGTGGTGACAACATTCATGAAAAGTGTCAACGGTTTAATACAGAAACAAAGCTAGTAGAACAAGCCATGAGTGCCAAACTCCCGATACTGGGAGTCTGCAGAGGATTGCAGTGGCTGAACACCATACAGTTTGGTGGTAAACTTGCGCCAATTGCAGGACATGCGGCAACAACCCATGCAGTCGATATCACTCCACGGTTTCAGCAAATTTATGGTAATCGCATCACCATAAATTCCTATCACGAGTTTGGCATTCCCCCCGATGGTTTGGGAGTTGGCCTGGAAACATTGGCAATGGATGCTGCAGGCTGGATTGAGGGAGTCTACCTGCCGGGAGAGCCATTGGCCGGAATTATGTGGCATCCAGAACGGGTTGGTGGTGCCGAAGGAGATCTACAACTATTACGCAGCCTGATAGATATGAGGAGAACACCATGAGAGCGATTATCCTTGCAGCCGGGCGCGGCTCTCGTTTGCGGCCTTTTACAGACAACCATCCAAAATGTTTTACAGAACTGGACGGCATCCCCCTGCTTGAACGGCAAATCGCAACTTTACGCGCAGCAGGAGTCAATGATATCTGGATTGTGACCGGTTATCGCCGTGAGATGATCCAACCTCCAGGTACCCGGCAATGTTATAATTCCAGATGGGCCGAAACCAATATGGTTGAGAGCCTATTTTGCATGGCTGAAAATTTTGGTGATGATTTGTTGGTTAGCTATAGCGACATTGTTTATGAGCCTCGCGTTCTGGATAGCCTGCTCTCCTCTTCCCACCCCGTTGCAGTGGTCGTCGACAATAATTGGCGCAAATATTGGGAAATGCGTTTCAATAATCCCCTCTCAGACGCAGAAACCCTCAAGATGGATGGGGCAGGGCGTATCATTGACATTGGAAACCCGGCTCAAAGTCTGGATGAGATTGAAGCCCAATATATTGGGCTCATGAGGTTTCAGGGCGAGGGAGTCAAAATTCTGCATAACAACTATACCAATCTTGGTGCAAAAAAAAGGGCTTGGATGAGCAAACGTCCGATATCCCAAGCATATATTACCGACCTTTTGATGGAGATGATCTTGCGCGGCGAATCAGTCTGGGCAGCACCGGTTAGCGGGGGCTGGCTTGAGTTTGATAACGTTAATGATATTGAAATTGTCGAGGCAATGTTGGCAGAAGGATCTCTTGCGCAATTCTATGACCCCAAGGCAATCCCTGTCACGCCAAAGAGTGGTGGCGGCTGATGGTTATTTGGTTGATAGGTCTTTCCGGTGCTGGCAAAAGTACTCTGGCAGAGGCTCTTTATGCCCGGCTTAAACCAACCTGCAGCAATCTGGTTTTGCTTGATGGCGACGTGGTCAGGGAGCTATTTGGCAGTGATGCCGACCACACGGTTGCCGGGCGTTTGATCAATGCCCGCCGCCTATCCCACTTAAGTCGGATGCTGGACAGACAGGGGATTCATATTATTGCTGCTGTACTCTCCATTTTTCCAGAGTGGCAGGCGTGGAACCGGGAACAGTTTTCAAATTATCACGAAATATTTCTTGATATTCCCATGGAGATTCTAAAAAAACGCGACACCAAAGGACTTTACAAGGGGGCTGCTGCAGGAACCATCCCCAATGTAGTTGGAGTTGATATCCCTTTTCCAAGACCACCCCAACCTGACCTTGTTGTTGACGATGTTTGTCAAGCTCAAGGAGTGGACCACTGTCTAGAGCAGATATTGGCATCACTGCCGACATTTGCCGATAAATGTGAAAAGTGATGAGTTGGCTAACGTTTGCCGCATCGCTGACTGCTCTGGAGATGATAGCCGCAGGTCTAACCGGCTGGTTGCGCCAAAGTTGCCCCTGGATTATCACCGACCGCGATCTAAATCCACCAATTGACCCGGAGGGACTGAATAAATTTCTTGCTGGAGGTTGGGATCCAGAGTTGGGATGGGTTCGCAAACCAGGACATGCCGGAGAAGAGACCGGCGTTGACGGCCAGACCACCAAATTTAGCATTGACCATCGCGGGGCTCGCCTCAACCCGGGATTTGAAGAACGCCCCCCTGAAATCCTTGTCTATGGCGACTCATACGCTTTTGCGCGACAGGTCAATAATGATGAAACCTGGTCCCATATACTTTCAAAAAATCTTGATCGCCACGTGGCCAATTTTGGAGTTGGTAACTATGGCTTGGATCAAGCACTCATGCGCCTGGAGCGGGAATATCACCGGCACCCTGCTCCCTTGGTAATCATGGCTGTGGTGCCAGAAACCCTGGGGCGGGTACTATCGGTTTGGAAACATTTCAGCGAATATGGCAATACCTTTGCGTTCAAACCACGGTTTGAACTATATAACGATAGTTTAAATCTTATTCCTAACCCGGTTGACAAGCCGGAGATTTTTTTTCATATCGCCGATTTATTGCCGGAACTGCAGAAAAAAGACCTGTTTTTTGAGATGAAATTTAAGAAGGATCTGCTGCGTTTTCCATATCTGCAGCATATAATCCAGAGCCGCAAACGCAACCCGGCAATCCTTTGGGCAGCTCTGCGGGATCGTATAAGAGGCGTATCTGGAATGGATGGTCACGCCTTTCCCCTGGTGATGGCCCGCAATATTTCAATGACAGCGGCTTTATATCAAGAACAAAAACCAGTTGAGCTGCTTGCAGCCATCACCCGCCGTTTTGCCACGTTTGTAAGAGGGCACGGGAGTGAGCCGCTGTTATTGATGATGCCACAGCTTATGGATTTGGAGCGCATTGAAAGCGGAGACCACTATTATCAGCCTTTTCTGGTAGAGTTGCGCAAAGAACTCCCCTGTATTGATGCCGCCACCCCCCTATTGGCGGAGGAGAAAAACCGAGGCAAGTTATATATCAATGATAAGTATGGTGGTCACCTATCCCCCCTTGGAAACCGTATCGTAGCAGTTCATACAGCTCAGCGTATTCTGGAATTGCAGCAAACTGCTGCCACCAGAGCCGTCTGCTTATAGGGGGGTGCCAAAATGTAAGCTCCCGGTATATTGTTAGCAAAACAGCATTTTTTGAAAGTTTGTTATTCGGTGATTTTGGCAAATATGGATACTTTGACCTTCCTCCTTTTGGAGCCTGATGGCTCAGTTTTTTAATCTCAGGCATAATGCTCGGATTCTCCTGCTCAAAGCTCAAATTAAAATCCTGCAACATCAATTGCCCGGAGGTCGGATAATTACATCGCCAGCAGAGAAAACTGAACTTCTTCGCTTATGAGCTGCCTGTGATCACAATGTTAACGACCTTATGCTGATTGTTAAGCCAAAAACTTACCGCCGATGGTTAAGCCAGTTGAAAAACGGCAAGGAGTTCAAATCTGTCGGACGACCAAAACTTACACAAGAGCTACGTGATACCGCTATCCGTATGGCCCAAGAGAATATCATGTGGGGTTATCGCCGCGTTGTTGGCGAGTTGAAAAAATTTGGCATCCTCGCCTACATCAAGGCAAGGATATTGGTAATAATGTCCTTGATGTCAATTTTAAACAGGTCAGAGATGGTCCCATCAAATGCCGAGAAAGACTCGGCGGAATCATAAAATCCTACTACCGGGAAGCAGCTTAAATCTACTTTGTACCATAAATTGATAATGTGTATAATCTGCTTGTTTTATAAAATGAAATCGACATTCCTACAATTTGGCAACCCCATCTCGACCCTGCCCAGTCAGGGCTTAAACACCTCATCAAGCGATTTATCGTCAAAAATTTGAAGGCTCCAAGACTTTTTAACGGGATTCAGTGACTATTTTACATTATTTGGTTATACTCAACTAAGTTGTGATACCAATCAAGACTTCTGAGAAATCAGCAATAATCGTCTTGTAAGGGTGCCGCATAGAGGAGTTTTCCTGGATTTACGGACGATAATCATGCGCATTCTTCTAACAGCTGATCCAATACTTCCCGTCCCCCCAATTCTATATGGTGGTACCGAGCGGATTATTAATGTCCTGGTTCTGGAGTTGCGTAATCGGGGGCATTCGGTGGGGTTGGTAGCTCATGGTGATTCAACGGTTGTAGCTGATGTTTTTTTTCCCTGGTCGGCTACACATCCGGTCAAGATGCCAGGGCATATTGCAAATATTCTAACCTTGCGCCGAGCAATAGCAGAATTCAAGCCGGATATTTTACATAGTTTTTCCCGACTGCTGTATCTGTTGCCCTTTGTATTTTCAAATTTTCCCAAAGTTATGACCTATGAACGTCCTCCAACTGCGTTTACCGTTCGTTGGAGCAGTCGCCTGCATGGTAAATCATTGTTTTTTACCGGTTGTGGTGAACATCTATGCCGTGTTGGAGAGGGCTATGGAGGTAGGTGGCAGGGGGTTCATAACTGCATTGAAATTGATAAATTTACCTTTCGTGATAACTTGCCTGATGATGCCCCTCTGGTTTTTTTGAGTAGAATTGAGGCACTCAAGGGAGCCCATACCGCTATTGAGGTGGCTCGTCGAACGGGACGACGTCTATTGATTGCCGGGAATCATGGAGATTCGGGGGAGGAGGGGCGTTATTGGCGGCAGGAGATTCTTCCACACCTTGGCAAGGATGGAATAGAGTACGTTGGAGAGGTGGACGATGTAGCCAAAAACAGTCTGCTTGGTCAGGCGGCTGCCATGATCGTGCCCATTGAGTGGGATGAGCCGTTTGGTATTGTTTTTGCCGAATCTTTGGCCTGTGGAACTCCTGTTATCTCCTCTCCACGTGGTGCATTGCCAGAGATTGTCCGGGATGGGGTGGACGGATTTCTGGTTGATGGTGTTGATGCGGCATGTTTGGCGGTGGGAAGGTTGTCCGAGTTGTCAC
The DNA here is from genome assembly GCA_015232405.1 of Magnetococcales bacterium. Classification (GTDB taxonomy): domain Bacteria; phylum Pseudomonadota; class Magnetococcia; order Magnetococcales; family JADFYX01. Next base: position 20,858 of record JADFZS010000086.1, read on the forward strand.
GAAGGGATTGCCGTATGCGGGCTGAAGTCAATTTTTCGGTACCGGTAATAGTGCAACGATATGAGGATGTCTATCAATCGTTGGTTGATAAGAGGTAGCAAATGAGGTTTCGATGAAACAGTGCAAACTGCTGATTATTTCACCCCATTTTCCCCCAATAAATGCACCTGATCACCAGCGTATACGTATATCTACTCCCTATTTTCATGAGTTTGGCTGGACCCCACACGTTCTTGCCGTCATTCCGAACGAGGTGGAGGGAGTATGGGACCCTATGTTGTTGGAAACCCTGCCGGATGCGCTCCCTGTGCGTCAGGTAGGGGCGTTGCCTATCCGCTATACCAGACCATTAGGGGTCGGCAATCTGGGTTTGCGGGCATTTTATCAGCTCTATAAGGCGGGCTGTGACTGGATTGAAGAGGAGAAATTCGACCTGATCTATTTCTCAACTACCGTCTTCAACGTCATGGCCTTGGGGCCAATGTGGAAGAAGCGGTATGGTGTTCCTTTTGTCCTGGATATGCAGGATCCCTGGCGGGATAACCAAGCGGATGTTGTTGATAGGGAGCCGGTACGACCTGGTGGTTGGTTGAAGTTTACCATTACCCAGGCAATACATAGATTTCTTGAACCCTACGTCATGCGCCGAACCTCCCATATCATTTCCGTATCTCCGGCTTACAGGGAGACCCTGCTCAAACAGTACGATTTTCTCCAACATGAGCAAATGAGCGTTATCCCTTTTGGGGCTTCACAAAAAGATTTTGAAATATGCCGCTCCCAGGGGATCAGTCAAGATTTTTTCAACCCCGAAGATGATTGTATCCATTTGGCTTACGTGGGGCGCAGCTCGCCGGACATGGCCTGTGCGTTACGGGTTTTATTTGCGGCCGTTCGGGCTGAGAGAGGGCGGAGTCCGCAAATCTGGGATCGGGTAAGAATGCATTTTATTGGTACTAGTTATGGATCAGGTGATCTGGCTGAACGGACGGTGGAGCCGGTGGCTCGGGAGTATGATTTGCTGGATATAGTGTCGGAACACCCGCACCGGATTCCATATTTTCAGGCCCTTAAACTATTATTGGATAGCGATGCCGTCCTGATTGTTTCATCGGATGACCCCGGCTATTCAGCATCAAAACTCTACCCTTATGTCTTGGCAAAAAAACCGATTATCGCCGTCATGCATGGTGATAGCCCGGTACAGGGTT
>JADFZS010000087.1 GCA_015232405.1 Magnetococcales bacterium
CAGACCGATGTAGGCGGCAGTGCAGTATTCACACTTGATGCATCCGGTCATCTTCAACTTGATCCGTCACAATTTAACAGCTTGGCGGTTGATGAGTCCGTCACCCTGAATTTTAGCTATAACGTCAATGATGGCACCCAGGATATCCCCAACACGGTTGCAATCACCATTGAAGGCAGTAACGATCTGCCAAAGATATCTTCAATAGAGATAAGCGATGCCAATGAGGATGTGGGACCGCTTAGTATAAATCTGTTGGCAGGGGTTGTAGATGATGATCTCAGCGATGTTCATAGCGTTAAGGACTTTGTGCAGACTGATGTAGATGGTGGTGCGGCATTTTCAGTTGATGAAGCAGGCAATTTACATCTTGATCCATCCCAATTTTCTGGTCTTGCAGTGGGTGAGTCAGTTGAGCTTAATTTTTCCTATAAGGTCTTTGATGGTAGTGCCAGTGTAGATAATATCGTAGCCATCACCATTGAAGGGCGTTATGACCAGGCGACCATAAGTTCCATAGAAATCCAGGATGCTCATGAGGATGCCGATCCACTGGTTGTCGATCTGTTTGAGACATTGACAGGCGGGGATGATTCAACCGGCTATGAGATTAAATCCCTGGAGCAGACCGACATAGATGGCAGTGCGGAATTTAGTTTTGATCCTGAAGGTACACTAAGGTTGGACCCGGCACAATTTGGCAGCCTGGGAGCGGAAGATTCAGTCACCCTGAATTTTGCCTATGTAATCTTTGACGGAAGCAATGATATTTCCAACACTGCAGCTATCACTATTGCTGGTCGTAATGATAAACCTGAAGTGGTTAACCAGCTTATAGATCAGACAGTGACGGTTGGTGATGAGGTAAACCTAGAGATTCTAGAAGATACTTTTTTTGATATCGACAACGGCGACCAGTTTACCTTAAATGCCAGCATGACAATGGACGGCGTGGAGTGGCCTGTTTGGCTAACATATACTGCCAGTACAGGAACATTAACAGGTACTCCTGGAGTTGATGATGTCGGTGTGTATAAGATCACGTTTACTGCCACTGATGTAGGGTTACTGTCTGCTTCAGAAAGTTTCAATTTGATCGTTGAAGAAGATCTCAATGATGCCCCAGTGCTTGTTGCTGATATTCTGCCGGAGTTGCCAGCAACTCCTGTTACCTTCGGTGCGGTCGGGGTTGATGTCGCTGGTTATGGCTCCTACTCTTTCTATGGAAATGTTTCCACTGCTGGAATTTTTCAGGAATATGGCAATTCTGACGGTGGTAATGACCTTGGGAGTGGAAGTTTTCACTTAGCTCTTACACCTGATGGACATGTGGAGCTTTCCGACCCTGATGCAGTTGAAAACATTTTTGGCAAAGGAGTTGTTAGTTCGGAAGGAGATACCCTGGCAGTAAGTATTGCCAATAGTCTTGGTGAGGCCGGAATGTTGTTTGCCATCCAAGAGTCGGAACTTATGAGTGTTGATAATGTCGTTGGCTTGTATCACATAGCGTCAACTGAACCAGATCCATATGATCCTTGGACTGGATTAGCAACGCTTGAGCTGTTTGGTGATAACGATCAGAACAATGTTGGCGAAGGCACAGTTTACTTTGATAGTGGAGGATCTTTCGACCTTAATTATACGGTTTCAGATAGTGGTCACCTCACTATTATTGATGGCAGTACTGAGATATTCCATGGGATGGTTAGTGAAGATGGCGATATCTTTTCCATGGTTAGCACTGAGTCGGACTGGAAAGAGTTGGGGATTGGCATCCGAGTTGGTGATGATCTAACCCAGGCTGATTTTTCAGGTTCTTATAGTGGAGTTGAACTTTGGTCTGATCAATATGGCGGTATGGCCCATATCGAGTCCGATGGCGTGGGAATGGTAAGATCCTATGAGGTTGGTGGCTGGGACTCTGAGATTTGGTATGACTCCTATGTTGTTGGTGCAAATGGTACTCTAACTGTTACTTCTGTTGATGGTGAAACAGTTGAGAGTATGGATGGGTTCCTTACCGCAGACGGTTCTTTTGCAGTGTTGGTAGATAATAGTGGCGGTGAGGGCGGGTTGATTGTTTTGACTCGTGATAGTGCCCACAGCGCTATCAAGGCTGATATTGATGATACCAGCAATGTAGGAATGAAAGTAGAAGAGTGGATGGGGCGTAGTGCTGACCTCAGCGATGCTGAAGGTGATTTGTTAGGAATGGCACTGACCGGAGTTGATGAGTCAAATGGTGATTGGTTCTTCTCGTTGGGTGATGGTGGTAATTGGCAAAGTTTGAGTTCTGTTTCAGAGAGTTCTGCGCTTCTGTTGAATGGCAATGATTGGGTACGTTTTGTACCACATGATGAGAATGCGCAAACAGCCGGTACCTTCACCTATCAGGCTTGGGACAAGAGTGATGAAAATCAGGCAGGCACTATAGTTGATGTGACCGTGAACGGTGGTACGACAGCCTACAGTGCTGATACCGGAACTGCTGTGATCAAGGTAAATGAGGTTGCCAGTGCCAGAATGGTATATGATATTTCTGGTAGCGGCGGTGGAGTGGTTATAGATGGCTTTGTTGGTGATTGGGCTGACGAAGCACTGGTGGTTACAGATCCTTTAACTGACAATCAAGGGGTCTATTCAGGTCTAGACATTACAGGTTTACATATGGCTCAGGATGAAACATCCGTCTTTTTGCGGATTGATCGTGCCTCAACCAATTTACCCGGTGCAGAGATGAGCAACTATTGGGTCTATTTCCGACCAATAGAGGAGGGAGGTCAATCATATTCAGCAAATGTATTCCATGGTAGTGACGGTTCGATATCGGCACAATTGTATAATGCAACTGCAAATCCTAGTGACCATCATACATGGGAGCTGATTGCGGTACCGCTGGTTAATGCAAATACTGACAGTATTGAGTTAAACCTCCCCGCACAATATTTTGCTGAAGGCTCATTTGCTCTTGGCTTCTACACCCACCACTCAGCCGGTAATGACTGGCCAAGCAATGGTGACTCAGAGGATATCAATCCGGTTCTCTCTTTCAACTCATTCCAAGGCAGTGACGGGACATGGAATAGTTATGATAGCCAAGGAGGCCATTATTGGAATGATGGTGCTGGAGAAGGTGGTATTATCAGGGCTGATGGCTCTAGCTATAGCTACAGTGCCGATGGTTCCTGGGAAGGCTATTGGGTGGAAGATGATGGACACGGCAATATTCGCAGGTCAGATGGCACAAGTGAATGGAGTGATGAAAACGGTAACCATGGTTCAACTGATATAAATGGAGTTAGTGTCGATTATTATACTTCAGGAGATGTTTTCACCCGTTATCCTGATGGTAGCAGCGAGTGGATAAATGAACTGAATGGAACTCACGGCACCGATGATGGTGTCGGTCTGCGTATGTTTTATAATGACAGCACTGGTTTTTGGCAGCGCGAAGAATATGACAGCTCTGGTATAGTACAGACTGATTCCAATGGATATGTTTATAAACATTATTCCGATGGTTCAGGTGAATGGTCTGATGCAAATGGCAATCATGGTACTTATGATGGTCAAGGCAACTCTGTCTACTATGGTGCTAGCAGCGGTGAAGTGGGCTATTATTTTTCTGATGGTTCCAGTAACTGGTCTAATGATCTTGGCAGTTATGGCTGGAAGTTAGCGGATGGCAGTGGTTGGGATAAGCACATCAGCGAAGATGGCTCTATCTATCACATACATGAGTATGATGGGAGTGGTAACGGTAGTTATACATATTATTATGGTGCCGGTACATTTTATGGTGATGGCACCCCAACAGGATATGTCTCGTACTATCGTGCTGATGGCTCTGGTGGGTGGACCGATGCTGAGGGCAATAGCGGCACCTATGACGGCAATGGTACAACGACCACCACATACATATATGATGGTCGTACAACGACGACTTATCCTGATGGCTCCCAAGAGTGGTCGGATGATCTGGGGAATAGCGGTACGTATGATGGCAACGGTCAATATGAGAATACATTTGCCGATGGAACGAGCAATGTTGAATATAATGACGGTGCTGGCAACGTTACGACCACCTGGAATGATGGCCGTGTCTACAACAGCTATGCTGGTGGGGCAAGTAGCTGGAGTGATCCCAACACAAACTCCAGTGGTTCTTATGATCCTGCTACCGGTATTTCTATCAATACATATGAAGGCCTAACCACTACATCCTACCAGGATGGTAGCAGTGAATGGTTTGACGATCAGGGTAATAGCGGTTGGAACAGCGGCACTGGAGATACTACACGGCAAAATGCAGATGGCTCCTCTTATATACACAATGCAGATGGCTCGGGCTCCAGCACCAACGTAGATGGTTTTACATCCACATGGGATGTTGATGGAAATCTAAGCCTTTCCGGGGCAGATAATAGTATCCAGTTGGAGGGTGGGGTCGCGTACGGGTACCGCTTTAAAACTGTCGACTTTAATTTCAGCGATAGTGATGGAGATGATCTGCAGTTTGTCAAAATAACCGACTTGCCTGCAGCAGGTTCTCTGCGGTTGGAAAATAGTGAGGTTAGTCACTTTCAGGATATATCTGCAACTGATATAGATGATGGAAAATTAGTCTATTATCCAGGATATTCAGCCAGTGATGATCCAAATGACTATATTTTCAAGTTTACGGTAAGTGATGGGGCAGATTTTACTGCCTCCGAGTATGCTATCGATATTTCCATTCCGCCTTCGTTGGGTGACATTTCTACAGGATCATTCTCGATATCTGATCAGGTGGGTGTTGATGATAATCTTGATGTCTTCGGCTTTACGGTTAGTGAGCTTGGCTTCTTTGAACTAAATGTCACCGGTGACCCGGATGGAGAGTTGGAGCTAGCACTATATGGATCCTCTGGTTTAATTGATTATTCAGCTAATGCTGGCACGAATGAAGCTATTGAATATATGTTTGACCCAGGCACCTACTTTGCCGAGGTTACAGGGTGGAATCAGAATACAAACTATACCTTGGATATTAGTCCACCCTCGATAATTGGAGATGTCAATTCTGGTCAAATAACGGTATCTGACCATGTTGGTGTTAATAATGATGTAGTGGATAGGTTTGGTTTTACAGTCAGCGAAAGTGGTGTATATGAACTAGATATCACAGCTGCCAATGATGCGGATCTGTCTTTAAGCCTGTACGATGACAATGGTGTTAGTTCTGTCAAGAGTATGTCGCCACCAGGTGGAGGTGCAGCTCTGCACTATACGTTGGAACCCGGTACCTACTATGCCGAGGTTTATGGTTGGTGGTCGGATAGCGCGGGCTATACATTGGAAATATCACCACCCCAGGATCTTGGAGATCTTGCTGCCGGGGCCGTTTCTGTCTCAGGTCAGGTAGGCACATTGGATAATTATGACTGGTATGAGTTTACAGTCAGTGAAGAGGTGAGAAATGTCGAACTGAGTTCCACAGGCAACCCTTCCGGTAACTTGTCCATTAACCTGTATGATGACTCTAGTAACTACATGGACAGCATTAATGATGGCTGGAGTTTACACTATAGCATTCTGTCACCCGGTACCTATAATATTGAAGTTTATGGATGGTCTGAAGACAATGATTATACCTTGGATATTTCCTTACCACCAGATTTTGGAGATGTATCCTCCGGTGCAATTACAATTTCTGATCATGTTAGTATGTGGGATAATGTTGATTGGTATGCGTTCACAGTCAGTGAGGAGAGCAATGTCGAATTGAAGTTCACCGATGGTTCGGTTTATAATAGCTCTTTGTCAATGTCATTGTACAATGATAACTATTATAAAATAGACGATACCGTAGATACTCTTGATATAAGATTGCATCCTGGTAACTATTATGTTGAGGTTGATGGGGGGTGGTGGGGTGATGATACCGACTATACTCTTGATATTTCCACACCTAAATATATCGGTGATGTTAGCTCAGGATTTCTCGCTGCCTATGATCAAGTTGGTGCGTCAGATAATTATGACTGGTTTGAGTTTTCTGTAAGTGAAAGTGGCAACGTTGAATTGGAGGTCAAGGGGAGCGACGATGCTAATTTGTATGTGAGTTTGCATGATGAATATTTCAATACTGTAGTTGAATACCATATTGAAGGCTCAAATATTGCTTTTGACACTGTTTTGGACCCAGGAACCTATTATGCGCAGGTTATCGGCTATTCTGCTGATACAGATTATGTTCTTACAGTTTCCCCACCGCCGGTCTTGGGTGATATAAGCACTGATGGGGAAGTTACGGTTTTGGACCGGGTTGGTATATCTGATTATACTGATTTGTATGAGTTTTCCGTCAGTACAGAGAGCTATGTCAACTTGCAACTCACTGGAGACTATTCTGGTGAGTTGGATCTGGTCCTATTTGATTCTTATAATAATCGCTATGCCTCTTCAAGAAACTCTGGCTCTAATGAATCTATAGATCACATTCTATTGCCAGGCACCTATTATGCTCAGGTCGAAGGGTGGCACTCTGATACAGATTATGCCCTGAAGATATCTCCGCCACAGCAACTTGGGGATGTTTCAAGTGGACCTGTCATGTTAACTGACTATTTGGGGGGGGGTGATAGTGAATATGATATTTATGAGTTTACCGTAGGTGAACAAAGCAATATCCAATTTTTGCTCAATACCGATACGCCCTATTACATGAGCGATCTACATCTGCAGTTGCTAGACGGTTATTATAACCCAATAATGGAGGGTAAAGACTCCTTCAACTATACGCTTGATCCTGGATCCTATTTTATTCAGGTCGAAAATTGGGCGGGAGATGCAGATTATACTCTGGAACTGGCCCCACCAACCGTACTGGGAGATATATCCTCAGGTGCCATTGAAGTTACCGATCAGATAGAGTGGTCGGGTCTGGATTATTGGTATGAATTTTCCGTCAGTGAATTTGGTAATGTCGAGCTGTTACTTGCTGGGGAAAATACTAATGACTTGAACCTTACCCTGCTTGATGCCTACAGCAACACAATTATCGAGTCGTACAACTATGATCCCGACAAATATATCGAATATGAACTAAACCCAGGAACCTACTATGCCAAGGTATCCCAAGGGGGGGATGGTGCAGAATACTCTCTGCGAGTTTCCCCCCCTTCGACGGTTGAAGATGTCTCTCAGGGTTCAATATCCTATTCTGACCGTATAGGACAATCGGATACTGAAGACAGATTTGAGTTTGTTGTTAGTGAAAGTGGGCATATCCAACTTCAAATAACCGGAGAGCAGAGTTATACGCCAATCTATCTGGAGTTGCAGGATGTCAGTGGGAATTTTATTACCTATACATCCACCCAGTTTGCCGACAACACGATAAATCAACATTTTGAGCCAGGAACCTATTATGCCCAAGTCAATAGTTGGGACAAAGATCTTGACTATAATCTGGATATTGCTCAAATGTCGTTCAGTGCAGGAGATATTTACTCACAGGCTCCTTATCTTGGGCAAACGGCAGATGGGGTACTGACTGCATATGATCAGGTAGGTATATCTGACAGTTGGGATAGGTTTGAGTTTTATGTAAGTGATTCTGGGCAATTTCAAGTTAGTGTAACTGGTGACCAAGGGGGGGATTTTTACTTTAACCTGCTTGATATAGACGGTTCATTGGTGCGCAAGATTAATAATTATGATCAACTTGACACCTCCGATTATAAGTTGTCTCCCGGAACCTATTTAGCTGAGGTTATGGGGTGGAATGAAGATGAAAACTATACATTGAATATTGCTTCACCTCCATCACTGGGTGATGTAACTGCAGGGTCGATAACCATGGATGGACAGGTCGGTATGTCCGATGTTGTTGACTGGTATTCTTTTACTGTAAGTGAAAGTGGATTTGTGCAACTATATCTCTCGGTCGACAATTATGAAGCCGTGTCACTTACCCTATTGAATAGCGGAGGCAGCCATCTGAGTGGTTCTGAAATAGGAAATCCATACGTTGATTATCTGTTCTCGCCTGGAACCTACTATGCTTTGGTTTCACATGATGGCCAGGACACAGATTATACCATTGGAATTTCCCAGCCATCGTCATTGGGAGATGTTTCATTAGGGGCGGTAACAATATCCGAGCAAGTCAGTAGCCATGATAAATCTGATTGGCACATGTTTTCTGTGAGCCAAAGCGGCAGCGTCACCTTGGATGTCAACGGAAGCCAAGCAGAAGGCTGGAGCTTGAATCTTCTTGATGCCAATGGGGTGCAGTTAGACAGTTCTGCAAACCTTGGCACAAATATATCCATTGAACGCTATTTGGAGCCTGGCAACTATTATGCGGAGATTGTTGGCAACCATTTGGTTACCAATTATACCCTTGAAATTTCCCCACCACAGGAGGTAGTGGACATTTCGCAGGGCGGAATCACATATTCAGGTTTGGTTGGTATATCTGATAATATTGATTCTTATGAGTTTATCGTCAGTGAACAAGGTAATATCGAATTGCAACTTGCTGGAAATGCTTCTGGTGAGTTGGACTTGCGCCTGTTTGATAGCTCCAGTTTAGAACTTACACGTTCGTGGAGTAGTGGTTCAAATGATGCGATTGACTTAGTATTGGATCCTGGAACCTATTATGCCCAGGTTGAGGGGTGGTCTGACGATACAAATTATACCCTGGAAATAGCACCGCTACCGGATTTAGGAGATATCAGCTCTGGAGCAGTCACGGTATCCGATCAGGTAGGTATGTCAGACTATATGGACCTGTATGAGTTTTCGGTCAGTGAGCGCGGTACTGTAGAACTAAGTCTGGCAGGCGATGATGCTGGTGAGTTGAACCTGCGTCTGCTTGATAGCTCCAGTTCAGAATTTGCTCGTTCATGGAGTCCAGGTTCCAATGAAGCCATAGACTTTATATTGGACCCCGGAACCTATTATGCTCAGGTTGACGGGGCTGGTCTTGATACAGATTATACTTTGACAGTTTCTCCACCTCCGTTAATGGGTGACATATCAACTGGAGCCGTCACAGTTTCTGGTCTTGTAGGTGATTCAGATAATACTGATATATATGAGTTTTCTGTCACTGAAAGAACGCTTGTCGAATTGCAAACCACTAATAACGATGGTAGTTGGTTGGATTTACACTTGATTCACTCTGACGGCTGGGAGGTAGCCCACTCTGGGAGTTCCGACTACAATAATACATTAGAGCATATGTTGGATCCTGGAACCTATTTTGCTCAGATTGGTGGTTGGAGTGTGGATACAGAGTACACCTTGGAAATATCCCCACCACCGGCTGTCGGCGATATCTCAAATGGAGCAGTCACAGTATCTGACCAAGTGGGTTATTCAGACATTATTGACCAATATGAGTTTTTTGTCAGCGAAGAAGGCTATGTAGAGTTGCAACTCACCGGTAACTATTCTGGCGCGTTGGATCTGCGACTGTTTGATGGTTACGGAGCGGAAGTTGGTAGTTCGGTGACTGATGGTTCTGATGAATCTATAAACTATTCTCTAGCTCCAGGAACCTATTATGCCCAGGTTGAGGGATGGTCTGAAAATACAGATTATACCTTGGAAATCGCACCACCACCGGTCTTGGGAGATGTCAGTTCTGGAGCAGTCACGGTATCCGATCAAATAGGTTTTTCGGATAAATATGATCGATATGAGTTTTTTGTCAGCGAAGAAGGCTATGTAGAGTTGCAACTCACCGGTAACTATTCTGGCGCGTTGGATCTGCGACTGTTTGATGGTTACGGAACGGAAATTGGTAGTTCGGTGACTGATGGTTCTGATGAATCTGTAAACTATTCTCTAGCTCCAGGAACCTATTATGCCCAGGTTGAGGGGTGGTCAGATAATACCGTTTATACCTTGGAATTAGCTCCACCAACTGACGTTGGTGACATCTCCACTGTTGGCGTGGTCAACATTTTTGACCAAGTCGGTATGTCGGATAATTATGACTGGTATGAATTTTCCCTAAGCGAGTCAGGCAACGTAGAACTGCAACTCAGCGGTAACAATTATGTCAATTTGACCCTGCAACTCCTCAGTGAATCTGGCAGCATTATTAGCAGTTCTAATAATGCTGGTTTTGATCCGACTATTGACTATATGCTGAGTTCAGGAACCTATTATGCCCAGGTTGAGGGTTGGTCTGAGAATACAGATTACAACTTGGAAATTGCCAAGCCTCCAGCTATGGGAGATGTAACATCAGGTGCAGTGATCATTAATGATCAGCTAAGCCAAACTGATAATTCTGATATGTTTGAGTTTTCCGTTAGTGAAAGAAGCAATGTTCAATTGCAACTCAAGGACAACTCTCCTTATGACGTGGGCCTGAGACTTTTGCATGCTGATGGATGGACAATTAGTGAGTCATCCGGCCATGGTTCTGACGGTGAAAATATAGACTATACACTGGAACCTGGAACTTATTATGCGCAGATTGAAGGGTGGGTATCAGAGAATACACACTATTCACTAGAAATAGCTCCGCCAACATACTTAGGTGATATTACAGCTTCTGGAGCTGTTGTTTCAGATCAGGTTGGCAATAATGACTATGAGGACTGGTATGAGTTTTCTGTCGCCGAGTTAGGTAATGTCAGCTTGGAACTTTCCGCAGATGCTCAGGATGTAGAGTTAGGTTTGTCACTCCATAATGAAGAAGGCACAAACCTGTTATCTTCGTGGACTATTGGCTCTGAGGAGGCATTCGAACACATTTTGCAGCCAGGGAATTATTTAGCAGAGGTTCATGGCTATGGAGAGAGTACGCAATATACCCTGCAGGTTTCTCCACCATCCTTGGTTGGAGATGATACATCACCATTGTTTATTGGCGATGTAACTGCTGCCAGCATAATTACAGTTTCCGATATGGTGGGTGAGACTGACAACGTTGATAGATATGAGTTTGCAGTTACTAATTGGGATAATATTGAACTGAATCTAAGTGCCGCCAACCCCTCGGCATTTGTTGAGTTGGCACTCTACGGTCCCAATGGTGAACATCTTGCTGATACAAGTGGATCAGGATTATCTTCAAATGCAATGATTGACCAGCTACTGGCCCCCGGCAACTATCATGCAGATGTTGTCGGCATGAGCCAGGATACAGACTATACCTTGGATGTAGTTGCTACGAATACGGTTGAGTCACATTTAGGCAGTGATGGCGATGATATTCTCATTGGTAGTGATAGTGCTGATATGCTGGATGGTGGTGCTGGCAACGATTCTATTTCCGCCGGTGCTGGTGATGATATCATGATCTTTGATGAAAGCGACGATCTGTTGTTCGACGGTGGTACAGGCCATGACACCCTGCTACTGGAGACCACAGGTGAGGATGAAGTATTGGTCTTGAGTCAGCATCAACGTATCGACAACATTGAAGTTATTGATATGGTCGATGGTGCGGATGATAATGTTTTGGTGTTGGGTATGGATGATCTGTTGGATGTAACTGACGATGACAACATACTGACCGTCGAAGGTGACATGAACGATGATGTGGTTTTTCTTACTAATCAAGGTGGGGCTATTTCCAAGTCGGATAATGTGGTGAATGGTTATGAAAACTATGTGGTTGGTGATACCGCCCAGGGTAACCTGCTTGTTGATGAAGACATCAATGTCACAATAATCTAAACTCTTTAAATAAAGATTTATCAAATCCACCCAAAGGAGATTTTTCTCCTTTGGGTGGATTTGTTTTCTTAAACTAATTTTGGAAATCGAAATTTTTGTATGTCAGATTCCTCAACACCGCAAGAAGAGTGGGTGACTCCTAAGGCAAAATTATCCTCTGCTGAAGATCCCCTCTTAGCATGTTTGGAAAAGCTGACTAAACATTGGCATAAGCCATGTTCTGCGCAATCGCTAAGATCTGGCCTACCACTAGAAGATGGACGTTTGACCCCTGAACTTTTGGTCCGTGCCGCCGAAGATAGAGCCGGTCTCAATGCTCAGATCGTTAAACGCCCCCTACCTCGTATACCTTCCCTGGTTTTTCCGGTAATCCTACTGCTGTCAGGACGTCAGGCCTGCATACTCTCTGCTGTTGAAAAAGGTGGTGATAGTGTAAGGGTGTGGCTACCTGATGCCGCAACTGGTGAACAGGTTATGCCAGTAGCTGAATTACAGGAGGCTTACACCGGTTTTGCAATTTTTGTTCGTCCAATGTTCAAGTTGGATGGTCGAAGTAGTGAAGGGTATAGAGATTATGTCCCTAAATCCTGGTTTTGGGGCACACTTGGTAAGTTTTGGCGAATATATGGAGAGGTTGGCCTGTCAACAATATTGATCAATCTGTTTACCCTTGCCAGCCCCCTGTTTGTTATGAATGTTTATGATCGTGTGGTCCCCAATAATACATTAGATACTCTATGGGTAATGGCAATTGGAGTCAGTCTGGTTTTTGTCTTTGATTTTATAATGCGTTCATTGCGTGGTTATCTGCTTGATGTGGCAGGTAAAAAAGCAGATGTATTGATGGCAAACATGATTTTCCGTCATGTAGTCAACGTTCGAATGGAGTTGCAGCCGACCTCAACAGGCGTTTTAGCAAAAAACATTCAAGAGTTTGAGTCTCTACGTGATTTTTTTACCTCAGCAACTATAACAGGTGTAATTGACCTGCCTTTTTCACTTGTTTTTATATATGTTATATATCTATTGGCTGGCCCACTCTATATAGTACCTCTGGTTGTCTACCCTTTGGTGATCATGGTCAGTTTACTTTTGCAATGGCCCCTCAGTAGGGCGGTCAAAAAGAGCTCAAAACAGGCATCCCAGAAAAATGCGGTCTTGGTGGAGACTATCTTTGGTATGGAGGCGGTCAAGGCTCTTGGAGCTGAAGGGGTAGTACAGCGGAAGTGGGAGCAGTGTGTTGGAGCCTCGGCAGAGTCCAGCCTTTTATCACGCTCCATATCTTCACTGGCAGTAAACTTTTCCGCCTTCGCACAACAGATGACTACCGTTGCTACCATTATATATGGGGTTCATCTTATTTCAGAAGGTCTAACTACCATGGGAGCGTTGTTTGCCTGTTCAATACTCTCAGGTAGAGCACTTGCCCCGCTGGGAAAAGTGGCAGGTACTCTGGTCAAGTTTCAACAGTCTGCAGCATCTCTAAAATCATTAAATGAGATTATGTCTTTGGAGGAGGAACGTTCTTCAGAAAAGCAGTTTTTACACCGACCGGTAACCAAAGGTGGAATAGCTTTTCAAGATCTATCCTATAGCTATCCTGATAGCCAGACACAATCGTTAAAAAATATTTCGTTTTCTGTCAAACCTGGGGAAAAGGTGGCAATTATTGGCCGTATTGGATCTGGTAAGACGACAATACTAAAGATAATCCTGGGCCTATATCAACCAGTACAAGGTGCAGTGTTGTTGGATGGAACCGACCTTAGGCAGATTGATCCTGCTGATATTCGGAGAAATGTCGGTTATGCCCCACAGGATCCCATACTTTTTTTTGGGTCAATTCGAGACAATATTGCCTATGGCTCTCCAGATGCTGATGACACCATGGTACTGAGGGCTGCAGAGGCTGCAGGGGTGCCTGAGTTTACCAATACCCATCCCCAAGGGTTTGATATGACGGTTGGTGAGCAGGGGCGTGGTCTCTCCGGTGGCCAAAGACAAATTGTAGCTGTAGCCAGGTCCTTTCTGCTGGACCCCAAAATTTTGTTACTGGATGAGCCGACTTCCGATATGGACCGTAATACCGAAGAGCGGTTTAAAAAACGTCTTGGTCAACATCTACGAGACAAAACTCTGATATTGGTTACCCATAAAACCAGCATGCTATCTCTGGTAGATCGGATTATTATCGTCGACGAGGGGAGTGTGATTGCTGATGGTCCTAAGGATAAAGTTTTACAGATGGTAAAGGCGGGCAAAATTACCATCCCGGCACCTTCAGCAAAAATTGATGATAAGAGTGCTGCTGAATTGCTCTCTGCACCAGAAGATAGTTTAAGTTTGACTCCCGATGCTGCCAATTCTGAAGATAAAAGCAGAGTGACTGGGCTGCGTTCTGACGCTGAATTTATGACGGAGACTACGGCTGCCTCATGGAAAAGTGCAAATCCGGTAGCGCGAACTCTGCTTTTGATGATCATCCTATTTTTTACTAGCTGTGTTGTTTGGGCCAAGTTTGCCATTTTGGAAGAGGTTGCCGTAGGTTTGGGCAAGGTCATTCCGTCCAGTCAGGTGCAGTTGGTACAAAGCCTTGAAGGTGGGATGATTTCACTTATTGCAGTACAGGAGGGAGAGTCTGTCAAAAAAGGTCAGATCTTGTTAAAGATAGATGACACCCAATCAAAAGCCACATTTCAGGAAAACCGCCAAAAAATATTATCTTTAAAATTACGGATAAACCGCTTGGAGGCTGAGGCTTTCAAAAAAAAGTTCGTGCCTCCTGAATCGCTTAGAATAAATGTGCCGGCATTGGTATCCAACGAGGAAAAAATATACAAATCCCGTAAGCAAGAGTTAATGGCTACCATTAATATACTAAATAAACGCGTGTTTCAAAAGAAGCAGGAACTCAAGGAGTTGGAGTCAGAGCTTCGACAGATTTCCAAACAGCTAAATCTAGTTAAACGGGAGTTGGAGCTATCAATCCCGGTTGTTGCTCAAGGTTTGATGTCTGAGGTTGAACTATTGCGTCTGAAACGTGAAGTGGCAGATCTAACTGGGCGTCGCGATGCTGCATTACTTGCAATTCCTCGAATTCGTTCCACGCTCAGTGAGGCTAGACAACAGGCCAAAGAGCCAAAGATGAACTTTCAGACATTGGTCCTGGAAGAGCTAAATGAAAAAAGGGTGGAGTTGGCGCAAATATCGGAAACTATCACTGCCATGAAAGATCGGGTTACAAGAACTGCTATTCGTTCACCGGTATCTGGCACCGTAATCAGGGTTCAGGTTAGTACCTTGGGGCAGGTGGTCCAGTCAGGAATGGATCTTGTCGAAATTATGCCACTAGAAGATACGCTATTAGTGGAGGCACGGATCCGCCCGGAAGATATAGCTTTTCTCTCTCCAGGACAGAAAACCATGGTAAAATTTACCGCCTATGATTTTTCCATATATGGTGGTTTGCCGGGTCAACTGGAACATATAAGTGCAGATACAATAATGGATGAAAAAGGTGAGCACTACTATGAAATCCGGGTTCGGACCAAAAAGAAACAACTTGGAAATATTAACAATCCTCTACCAATTATCCCTGGTATGGTGGCTTCTGTAGATATTATTACTGGAAAAAAGTCGGTGCTTGATTATCTGTTAAAGCCCATTATAAAGGCTAAAGGTAGTGCAATGCGTGAAAGGTAAGGAGCCGTTTTTACCTGCACTTCTTAAGCTTAGAGAGTAACTTTCCACAGAAAATATTAGCAATACCGCCATGGATATTGTGAAAAAATCACGGAGAATTGACAGTAAACTGTAACATTAATCACTCGGAACAAGTTTATCTATTTGGGTTTGTTGTTATTTTTCTGTCAGCAGGCGTTTCCATTCTTCAAGTAACTAGTTGTATTTGTTGTCTAGCCATCTTTGGCCTATCCCTTGCTAGGTCATCCAATGAATTTTGTGGATTCCAGCCGTATAAATTGCCCATTATCATGCTTTAACATATTGGTGACCAAGATGACCTTAGCCCGCCTGTCAAAAAATATTATTGGTGCATTTATTTGCTGGGTAGCTCTTTTCCCTGCTTCCAGAGATGTGGGAGCCATGTCCATTTTGGAGGCAGTTGATCAGGCCATAACCACTAACCCGGAGGTGCTGGATCAGAGGGCACGACATGAGGCGGCTAAAAAACGGGTTAAGCAGGCCAGGGCCGGTTTTTTTCCAACTATCGATCTTTCAGCCGGTATTGGCCCCGAAAGGTCCAACAATTCAACTACCCGTGGCAGAGGCATGAATCATGATGAATTGATCCGCCGGGAGAGTGGCATTACTTTTGACCAACCCGTATATGATGGGTTTGCTGCTCTAAATTCTGTGTCAAAATCTGATGCACAGGTTAAGTCTGCTGAATATTTATTTAAAGAGGTGCAGGAGCGGGTAGCTATCCAATCGGCACAGGCATATGTTGAAGCATTGATGCAGGAGGAGCTGTTAGAGCTAATCAAGGATAACGTTCATTTGCATCAGAGTATTTTGAAAAAAGTAAAAATTCGTTCAGAATCCGGCGTTGGCGGAATAGAGGATGTCCATCAAACCGAAAGTCGCTTAAGTTTAGCATCTGCAAAGTTTGCCTTGCGCCAGGCCGCCTATCATAATGCTCGTGATCGTTTTGAAAAGGTTGTGGGAAGTGTGCCGGAAGATCTTGAGGGTCCCATCGCCAGAAAGGATTTGATCCCTGAAAGCAAGGTGAAAGCGGTAGAAATTGCGAGAAAAAATCATTTTATCCTCTTATCAGCCCAGTTTGATTTGGATGCCGCAAAAGCCGCTATAGAGGTTGCCAAGGCAAATTTTTTACCCAAAGTTAATTTGGAGTTTAGTGCGAGCAATGACTACAATGCTTCTGGTGCTTTGGGTGAAAATGTTAGTGCATCAGCTATGTTGCGTATGAAATATAATATTTTTAATGGCGGTGCCGATGAGGCTCGATTTGATGAGGCCATGGATGAGGTCAACCAAGCCTGGGAGACGCTAGAGAGAAAACAGCGGGAGGTGACTGAATCGACCAAAGTTGCTTGGAACAATATTGCCCTATCGCAAAAGCGGCTGGAGTTTTTAGAGAATCACACCAAAAATTCGCAACGGGTGACTCTTGATTATCACAGCCAATTTAGAATGGGTAAAAGAAGTTTGCTGGATGTTTTGAACTCAGAAAATGAACTATTTGAAGCACGGACTGCGTATGTTACCGAGCAGTATACACTCATTCGTGAGATCTATCAGATTCTCCGTAGTATGGGTCAGCTCCATTCAAGCATGAATTCTCGTTATGACAGTTCTTTGATTGTCGCCACTAAACTCCCAAATGCTCAGGCAGCAGATAATTATATGCTTTCTGCCAGTGAAAGGCTGTCAGATTCATATATTGAATATAATCGAAGAGAGTCTCTCCAGGCATTACGCAACGAAAATCCAATGTTGCAGCAACCAAACCCATTTGCTGACAATACCAATAGTATGCTGCGCCAACCAAACATGCCAGCTATCGCAACGGCACAACCTGCCTTTCAAGGTTCTGGTGGCCTGACGGCTCAGGATAAGATGTTTATCAAAGGTTTGCTGGAACGTTTGATGTCCAATCATATCCCCCAGACAACCAGGCCGATAACTCAAGAGCCTAACATCCAGCAGCAGTCAGAAAACCCTTATGGACCGGGTGCATCAATAGATAATCCTTTTTTACCCGGCAATAATACAGATAATCCTTTCGTGCCGACAGCAGATCCTGGCCAAGATAGTGAATATATAGTAGCTCCAACTGAGCGGGAGGAAATATCTCCGCAGCAGGAAGAAACAGATCATCAGAAAGAGGACATAGATGATCAACTGGAGGATATGGACCAGCAACAAGAGGAGCAATTTAATGATAGTGATGATCAAGTCAAAAAAGATACAAAGTCAAACCCAGTGGTTACTGAGAAGATAATGGATGGGGTTAATAAAAATGACGCTGCAGAATTATTTGTGCTGAGTATTGGGTTGTTTCGTAGCAAGGCTTTTAATTATGCTGACACCATTACCAAAAATTTGCGTAAAGCTGGCATAAATGTCAGTCAGGTAATGGTTGATATTCATGGCAAAAGCTACAAAAAGGTGCTTAGTGGTCCATACACCACGCTGGCAATGGCTGAAAAAATGCATAGATCCATGAAAAATCAGCATGGTCTGCAGACAAAGATTAAGCCTTGGAAACAGTACAAAATAAATTGAATACGCAAATGTCCAAACTGGTTGAACTCTGATGGCAATCAGAGCAGGTAGTAGGGGGGTGCCAATATCTCTGCAAAATTCTTTTTATATGTTGTTCACGGTATCGCTTTTGCTTATTGCAGTTGCCAATGCAGCCCTTGATAAGAGTATCTTGGTGACAGTTAAAGTCACCTATGGCGAGCTTGCCTATAAGCGTGTCTTGATGTGGCAGGAAATGATTCGGGACAATCAACAGCGTGATATCAAAGCCAAACTGCAGGCTGTGAATAATTTTTTCAATCAAGTCAGATTTTTGAGCGATATCAAACATTGGAAACAAGAGGATTTTTGGGCGACACCATTAGAGATGCTGATCTCAAATGGTGGTGATTGTGAGGACTATTCAATTGCAAAATTTTTTACATTAAAAGAGTTGGGAATTCCTGAAAACAATCTTCGTATTACCTATGTTAAATCTTTGGGTTTAAATCAGGCTCATATGGTGCTTATCTACGCACCTAAAGGTAAGCCACCACTAGTTTTGGACAATCTTGATAAACAAATCAAACCAGCATCTGAGCGCAAGGATTTAAAGCCCGTCTATAGTTTTAATGGGCGAGGGCTTTGGAAATCTAAGCAGCGTGGCCGGGGAAAATTAATTGGTGGTGCTGAAAAAATTCCCCCGTGGCGAGACTTGGAGAAAAGGATGGATCGGGAGATGTTGAAATCAACATTAAGTGGTGATTGAGGCTACCATGACAGTAAGTAGGCAAATAGCGGCAATTATTTCTTTGGCAATGTTGGTTCTTATGCTTGGAGCCTTGATTGAGAGTGTCAGAAATACACAAAACTTTCTAAGTGAGCAGCTGCTTTCACATGCTCAAGACACGGCAACTTCTCTAGGGCTGTCATTAACTCCGGTGCTTGCTCAGGATGATATGGCTTCAGCTCAAACTATGGTAAACGCAATATTTGATCGTGGTTATTATCGACAGATAGTAATTTCTGATGCAGATGGGAATCAAATTATTTCTCGTACTCTTGACGATCATGTAGAAGATGTCCCTCCCTGGTTTATTAACCACGTTGCCCTTCCCACACCAATAGCTGAAGCACTGATAATGGATGGCTGGGATCAAACTGGATTGCTAACTATTCAAAGTAGTGCGGGCTATGCCTATATTCAGCTTTGGCAGACAATGACAGCTAAGTTGATATGGTTCACCTCTATCGGCATCGGCTCCACTTTTTTGGTCTTGGTCGTATTGCATTTTGTACTCGCGCCACTACGGCATGTTGAACAGCAGGCGCGAGCTATTTGTGAGCGACGCTTTCCTATTCTTGACAAGATTCCCAGAACCAGGGAACTGCGTAATGTCGTTTTGGCTATGAATCGCCTCTCATCCAAGGTTGAGGAGTATATTACCCAACAGTCTGCAGCAAGCGAGCAATATCGTGCGCAGGCTAACCAGGATCCTGCAACTGATCTATGGAATAAGCGTTATTTTATGGCAAGTCTCAGAGAAATATTGGAAAATGAAAATGAGCATGCCAGTGTTACAGTATTTCTTCTAAGGTTGGCACGTTTTAAAGAGTTCAATGATCAGTATGGATATACAACTGGTGACGCTCTTCTAAAGTTTAGAGCAATGCTATTAAAAAATATATGTACAGGGCTATCCAACAAGACGGTAATATCCCGCTTGAGTGGTGCTGATTTCGCGGTATTATTTGTCGATGCTTCCATGGAGGAAATTACGCTATTGGCAAAGCAGTTGACAGAGTTGTCAGATAAGATAGGTGGTATGCAGGAGAGAAATTTTGAACATGCCCTGAATATTGGAATTAATCACCTTGAACTTCCTGCTGTCAATACAGCTATTAATTTGATACTTGCAAATGCTGATACTGCCCTGAAAGCATCAATTAACTTGGGCAGAAATAGGTGGATTATCAATGATTTTGGCTCAGAATACGGCTTGTCACGTTCGGAAGGAAGGTGGCGTGAGATATTGAACAACATCATTGATGAAAAAACGGTGATTCCATACTTTCAACCGGTAAAATCCATTAACTTTCTTGACGATGTACTACACTTTGAAGTGTTTGCCCGTTTTCCTGAAGTTTGTCCTGGGGATAGTGATCTGTTTCATCCCCCTGGTGTAATTTTCGTTACTGCTGAAAGGTTTGCTCTAACTGATGAACTAGACAAAATAGTAGTTAATGCAGTAATAGGTGTGGCTATGGAAATGCCAGATGATTACCCAACAATTGCGATCAATTTGACTGCAGCATCGATTGGATCGGACAAATTTTTAGATTGGCTGGAAACAGAACTAGTAAAGTTACCAAAACTTGTGAGAAGTCGCCTGGCTTTTGAGGTTACCGATTCTGGTGCTATGCACTATAAAACCGAGGTGGCATTTTTAAGAACGTTGCTTGCATCTCATGGAGTATTATTTGGCTTGGATCAGTTTGGATCAGGAGTAGAGACTTTTGGATATTTGCAAAGTTTGTTGCCAGACTATATTAAGATTGATAGAAATTTTACGTTAGACGTTGATAAAGAAGAAGATAATAGGTTTTTTATACAATCGATCACCAAAATAGCGCATACGTTGGATATTCAGGTGATTGCTCATGGAGTCGAATCTTCAGCTGAAGGCACTTTATTAAAGGAGTTGGGAGTAGATGGTATGCAAGGTCACTATGTTGGTCACCCCAAACAAATGATGGAGTTGGATTGAGCGGTATAGTGCTGTTACTTCTAGTTTTGTCTATAATGATTTTGCTGAGCGCCTCTCATTTTGGTGGCACCCAGTACAGTAAGTCTTATTTTGTTTTTCGTGTGTTTTGTTGTCTTTCTTTCTCAATTTTCATAGTCTCCAGCTCCTATGCTGAACCAAGGTCGCTCTTACCTCATCAAACAGAATATTCACTTCATAAACAACCAATCAAAAATCCCAAAATATTAAAAGGTTCTGGTGACAATTTTAATTTGCTTGCCATATCTAATGTAAGAAAAGTCGTTCATAGAGGAGTCATCATGCTGGCTTTGTCTTTACCTCCTGGTAAATGGATATATGAACCGCCATTGGATGGAGAGGCAGCTATAAAAAATATTCAGAAAGCATTTGATGTTTTGTGGGAAAAGTCGAAGTTTGCACGGTCATTATTAATAAAAATGGGCAAAAGTGGCCCTATAATTATTATTTATAATCCTAAATTTCCTCAGCGACCTGACATCGGCAAAAAAATGATTACATTTGCATTGTTCAAACCATCAATCCTGGTGCGTAAAGATGGAGGAAAAACATATCCTGTAGTAATAGGACGACATGTAATCAATTGGCCAACTGCAGAGTTGGCTTGGGCTTTAGGTCATGAGTTGATAGGACATGGTGTGCAACACCTACAAAACCGTTTAGGTTCTTACAAAATAGAAGATCTTGAGTGTGAAGCTTTTTTGCGTCAGGAGCTAATATTGCAAGAGTTAGGAATATGGAAGAATACTGAGGTAGTTGTAAGAGTAAGGCGGCAGATGGAAAATAAATGGTGCAAAGGACTTCGTGATTATATCACTAATAAAGAACCTGATAAAATTAGATTATGGGATGTTCGAAATCTTGATGTGCCACAACTATTACGAATATTTTTTAGATACCAAGCTTCTAAATAGTGCCCGTCCATAAACGGGGGTTTTTGGTCAGCAGCACTGTACCTGAGCGCAAAAAAGCGAGACCAAATCTGCCCGAAATATTGAAATGTAGTAGTCAAGACTTGATCTGACAAATAACATTTTCTTACTTTCGATAATTCACCAATTCAATCTATGTTGATCCCAGGAAGCATAAAGTGGGCGCTCCACCTTTGCGTCGGGACCCGATCCCCCTGGACCCCCTACGACATCCCCCCTGGGAAAAAAGCCCCCAGGGGGGCCGCCGCAGGGGGATGCTACCAGAGGGATGAACCCAACCCAAAGGTCGTTCGTCCATTTATATTCCTGGGATGATTTTATGGACATCATGCGGCAATTCCTCTGTCTGTCTGGTGAAGTCTTTCCAAAACCTTATCCTG
>JADFZS010000088.1 GCA_015232405.1 Magnetococcales bacterium
GGGGTAGAGTGCAACCTTGCCAAGGTTGATGTCGAGGGTTCAAATCCCTTCTCCCGCTCCATTTTTTTTCCTCTTTTTTTAACCTGGATTTTGCGTTTAGCATCTAGGTTGAAATGTTCTGGTTTTAGGATTAGACCCTTTTGGCAGAACACCTCCTTAGCTAGCAAAGTCCATAGAGAATAAGATTATTTTCTCCTACTGCAACTCAAGGCCCAGCCATGTATGATATGTTGGTAAAAGGTGGGGTAGTCATGATTCCAATTGGAATCTGCTCTGTTTTGGCCCTGGCTATTATCATTGAGCGTTTTTGGTCTTTGCGTTCCCAGCAGATAGTTCCCCAAAAAGAGATAATGTACATTGAGTCTTTGGTGCAGAGGGGCAGGATCTCTGAAGCCAGAGAGGTCTGTCACGCAAATCCCAGTAATAGCAGCTATCGCAGAATTGTTTTAAGTGGTCTTGAAAAAGCTGGTGAAAAGCGGCAGGTAATCAAAGATGTGGTGGAGGAGAGTGGACGGCAAGAGGTGGTATACCTTGAACGTTACCTTACCATGTTGGGTACAATCGCCTCTATAACCCCACTGTTAGGTCTACTGGGTACTGTAATGGGGATGATCAAGGTGTTTGCTACTATCTCCAGCTTTGGTGTTGGCGATCCTTCTGTTCTTGCCAGTGGTATTGGTGAGTCCCTAATAACCACCGCCGCAGGGCTTAGTGTTGCCATTCCCACAGTGGTTTTCCACCGTTATTTCAACCGAGTTATTGATCGTCATGTGGTCTCTTTGGAACGATCCGCCCTTATAATCGTTGAACAGATCAAATCAGGCCACTGACATGAAGTTCCGCTCCAACAAAAAGCCGCCTTTGTCCATGGATGTAACTCCATTGGTGGATGTGGTATTTTTACTGTTGATTTTTTTTATGGTGACAACAACCTTTTCCACGGAAAAAGGTATCAAGCTTGATCTACCAAAAGCCAAGACAGCAGAAAAGTTCAGTGCAGATTTAAAAGATAAAGATATCAGTGTAAAAGTTGATACTAACGGTCTTTATTATATCGATGGGGTGTTGGTATCAAACGAGCAGCTGCCAGCAGCTCTGTTAACGGCGTCACATAACAAAAAAGATATGCTTATCCATGTTCAGGCCGATAAAAATAGCTCCCACGGCTCCATAGTCCATTTAATGGATACCGCAAGAAGAATGAATTTAACTCGCTTTAGTTTGATAACTTCAGATCAAAATAACACAAACGGCGAAGATTAAGAGTGAGCATATAAAATCCACCTAACACACCATAAAAAAATTGTGTTTCTAGCAATAAAAGTGTAAACACAACCAGTTTGGATGATTATTACCTTTTTTAACCTGACTAGTTTTAAAAATAGGAATAGATAAGCGATATGGGAAAAACAGCATTTTTATTTCCTGGTCAAGGTGCGCAGAGTGTAGGTATGGGGCGTGCTCTTGTCGATTGTGGTGGACCAAGTGCAGAGTTTATTGCTGCTGTGGACAATGTGGTCGGTTATTCGTTGACTGATATTATGTTTAACGGTCCAGCTGAAAAACTGACCCTCACCGAAAATACCCAGCCAGCCTTGGTTACGACCGCTTTGGCAGTCTATTTATTGGTGCAAGATAAAATTGGTTTTAAACCCGACTATGTCGCTGGTCACTCTCTCGGTGAATATGCAGCCATAAGTGCTGCTGGGGGATTTGATCCATTAGAAGCAGTTCGTTTGGTGCGTCTAAGGGGAGAGGCGATGCGCAGTGCGGTTCCTCCTGGTGAGGGGAGCATGGCGGCAATGTTGAATATGGATGCTCATTTGGTTGATGAAGTTTGCCAAGAGGCAGAAAAAATGACCTCTGGAGTCTGTGTTCCGGCAAATTACAACACATCAGCCCAAATTGTCATATCAGGCCATAAACATGCTGTGGATCAAGCTTTGGCTCTGGCTAAAGAGCGGGGTGTAAAACGTTGTGTACCCCTACCTGTATCAGCTCCTTTTCACTGCCCATTAATGGCTCCGGCGGCAAAACAGATGGCAGAAGTTTTGGCAAAAAGCCAAATATCTGATCTATCTATACCTCTGGTAGCAAATGTAACAGCTCGTGAGAGCAGTGGTGGGGCTGAGGTGGAAAAACAGTTGGTGGAGCAGATTACCGGAGCTGTGCGCTGGGAGGAGTCCATTAAACGATTGGTGGAACTCGGTGTTGATACATTTGTCGAGCTTGGTACCGGCAAGGTTCTGACTGGTATGATGAAACGAATTGATAAAAGTGTTAAAGCCATAACCATCAACGGTCCAGATGATTTGGAAAAGCTGGCAGTTTAATTAAATTATGGTTTTTAGTTACAAGGTTACTGGGAATAAATATATGTTCAAGGATAGGGTTGCTATTGTCACAGGTTCCAGCAGTGGTATTGGTCGGGTTATTGCTCTGGAACTAGCCAAACAGGGGGCAAAAATTCTGCTGGTAAGTAATGAATCCATACGTATTTTAGAAGCATTGGAGGAGGTTAAGCAGTTTTCACCTGAATCCCAAGCATATGAAGCCGATGTTACATCTTTCCCCTGTCTGGAAGAGGGGATAAAACTGGCACTAAACGATTTTGGTAAAATAGATATCCTGGTCAATAATGCCGGAATAACCCGTGATGGGTTGCTTATGCGGATGAAAGATGATGATTGGGCCAGGGTGATGGAGGTCAACCTTACCAGTGTGTTTAAGCTTACCCGTTTGGCTATCAAACCCATGATGAAGGCCCGTTATGGTCGTATAGTCAATATCGCCTCTGTGGTGGGTTCTACTGGCAATCCCGGACAGGTGAACTATGTGGCTTCCAAGGCTGGTTTGGTTGGTTTTACCAAAGCTTTGGCGTTGGAGGTGGCAACAAGAAACATCACCGCCAACTGTGTTGCCCCCGGTTTTATCCACAGTAAAATGACCGACAAGTTGAACAGCAAGGCAAGTGAAGCTATTCTCGGAAAAATACCGATGGGTAAAATGGGTTCCCAAGAGGATGTTGCAAACGCAGTGGCCTTTTTAGCATCTGAACAAGCTGGCTATATTACAGGAGAGACTCTCCATGTAAATGGTGGCATGTATATGAGTTGATATATATAGCAAGATGAACCATGGACTTTTAGTTTGTCTTTCATTAAATTTATCTGATGAATTACGGTTAATACATATAGAGAAGGAATATAAAACCAATGAGTGACATTATCGAGCGAGTTTCAAAAATTGTTGTTGAGCAACTAGGTGTTGACGAAGGTCAAGTTAAGGAAGATTCCAATTTTGTTGATGATTTGGGTGCAGACTCATTGGATACAGTGGAATTGGTTATGGCCCTTGAGGAAGAGTTTGGCTGTGAGATTCCTGACGAGGCAGCTGAGAAGATCGTTACAGTCAAGCAAGCTGTTGAGTATATCGAGGCAAATAGTTGATTTTAAAATAGTTTAGACTTTTTTTAGCCATATTTGTTGCGGTTAGCAACAGGGTCAAGTTTAACCTATATTTTTTCGGAGAATAAAGGCTGTGGAACGTCGTGTTGTAATCACAGGTTTGGGGATGATAACGCCTCTTGGTGTTGGTACTGAGACCACATGGTCGGGTATCAAAGAGAGTAAATCCGGGGTAGGTCCCATCACCCTATTTGATGCCACTGACTATGCTAGTAAAATTGCTGGTGAGTGTCTCGACTTTAATGTCGATGAATGGATCAGCAAAAAAGAACAGAAAAAAATGGACCGCTTCATGCAACTTGGGGTTGTAGCCTCACGCTTGGCATGGCAAGAGGCGGGGATTACTGTTACCGATGAAAATGCCACCCGTATGGGAGTAATGGTGGGTTCTGGTATCGGTGGTTTGACAGCAATTCAAAAGCAGGCGATGGTTCTCAAGGAAAAAGGGCCAAGACGAATATCTCCATTTTTTATTCCCGGCTGTCTAATCAACCTTATCTCCGGTCATGTTGCAATTGAACATGGTTTAAAAGGGCCAAATCACTCTGTGGTTACCGCTTGTGCAACAGGAACCCACGCCATAGGTGATGCAGCACAGATCATAAAAAACAATCAAGCCGATGTTATGGTTGCTGGTGGTGCTGAATCATCAATAAACGAACTTGCCGTTGGTGGCTTTGCTGCTGCCAAGGCTCTTTCAACTCGCAATGATGACCCACAAGGAGCATCACGGCCCTGGGATTTAGGCCGTGATGGTTTTGTCATTGCCGAGGGAGCTGGAGTGGTAGTGCTGGAGGAGATGGAGTTTGCCAAAAAGCGTGGTGCAAAAATATATGCAGAGGTAGCCGGATACGGAATGTCTGGTGATGCTCACCATATTACTGCCCCGTCTCCAGGTGGTGAAGGTGCTGCCCGTTGTATGTTGGCTGCTCTGGATAATGCTAAAATCAATCCCGATGAGGTGGGCTATATCAATGCCCATGGTACTTCCACACCTTTGGGTGATATTGGTGAAACCATGGCGGTAAAAAAGGTGGTCGGTGAGGCTCGTGCCAAAAAAATCATGATGTCTTCAACCAAGTCCATGATTGGTCATCTGTTGGGTGCAGCAGGTGGTGTTGAGGCTATTGTTACTGCTTTGGCAGTTAAAGAGGGGCTAATTCCTCCTACCATTAATCTTCACGATCAAGATCCTGAGTGCGACCTTGATTATGTCGCAAACGAGATACGTCAGGCACAGGTAGATGTTGCCCTGTCCAATTCGTTTGGTTTTGGAGGCACCAACGCTACACTGGTGCTCAAGCGGGTCCTTTGAGTCGTAAAGTAGTTCTAATAGCGGCTATTGCAATTGTTACATTAGCTGGTGTTGGTGTCGGTTTGGTCTATCTGCAATTAACCCGTTTTGTTGCAGAGCCGCTTCAACAGTCGGTTGCTGTGACTATTCCCAATGGTTGGGGTTTAAAACGGATTTCCCGTGAGCTGGAGGAGAGTAGGGTAGTATCTTCGGCCCTCTGGTTTCGTCTTCTTGCCAAAATAAACAATAAGGGCTTTGTTAAAGCAGGGGAGTACTATTTCTCTGTAGGGCAGACCCCAGTTGATGTTCTAAAAGTCTTAAAGACTGGTCAAGTAGTTCAACACCGTCTCTCCTTTCCCGAAGGGCTAAATATCAAGGAGATGGTGGCTGTTATGGAAAAGGCTGGGCTACCCGGTAGCAGAGATGTTTTGTCCATTCCCAATTTAACTGAAAAACTAAATGTAGATGCTCCCAACCTTGAGGGTTGGTTTTTTCCTGACACCTACCAGTATACCCGTGGTGACACCGCTCTTGATTTAATAACCAGGATGGTTAGCAGAAGTAAGAAGATACTGGACAAACTGTGGGCAGAACGTACACCGGATTATAAGCTGAGTAGCTATGAGACCCTTATTCTTGCCTCTATCATAGAAAAAGAGACTGGGGTTGCCTCAGAACGGGCTTTGATATCAGGTGTGTTTCACAATAGGCTGCGGAAAAAAATGAAATTACAGACCGATCCCACGGTTATCTACGGAATTAAAAATTTTGATGGTAATATCACCAGAAAACATCTAAGAACTCCCACCCCATACAACACCTATACCATCAAAGGGCTGCCTCCTACCCCAATAAGCAACCCTGGTAAAGAGGCCATATATGCTGCCATCCATCCACAGTCCAGCTCATTTCTCTACTTTGTTGCTCGCGGCGATGGTTCCCACGCCTTTTCAACAACCTTCAAGGAACACAACGCCTATGTGGACTGTTATCAACGTAAAAAAGCCTGTAAAAAGGTAAAATAAGATGGAAGAGCATGCTAGCCCGGGTCGTTTTATTACTTTTGAGGGTGGCGAAGGCTCAGGAAAATCTACCCAGATAAATAGACTGGCAGAACATTTAAGATCATTGCCGTCCATGGCTCAGGTTGAGGTTGTTACCACTAGGGAGCCGGGTGGCACTCCCATGGCTGAAGATATAAGAGAGCTGCTTGTAACTGGTAAACCCAACAGTATGCAGTCAAAAACCGAGCTTTTGTTGGTGCTGGCAGCCCGTGTCGAGCATGTTGAAACACTCATAAACCCGGTGTTGCAAAAAGGTGGTTGGGTGTTGTGTGACAGGTTTGTCGATAGTACCCTGGCATATCAAGGTTATGGTCGGGGTATGAGCTTGGAACATCTCAACATGCTAAATAACTGGGCGCTTTCAGGGTTAAAGCCTGATCTTACGCTGTTTTTGGATATTGACCCTCTGTCAGGTTTAGAAAGAACAAAACCCCGTGGGGCCAATAGTGAACAGAGTGGTGAAGCCGAAGACCGTTTTGAGCAGACTGGTGTAAAATTTCATAAATTGGTCTATGATGGTTTTTGTCAATTAGCCAGGCAAAACCCAGGGCGAATAAAATCTGTCGATGCCAGGCAAAACATGGAAGATGTTCAAAAAGCTATATGGGGGGTGGTAAGTAGTGCCTTTCCAAACCTTTGAAACCATTATCGGTCATGATAGCAATATAGCTGGCATGCGTGCTGCCATTAAGGCAGGAAAGCCGGGCCATTCCCACCTTTTTTATGGGCCGAGAGGTGTAGGTAAAGCTACCTTTGCTCTCGCTTTTGCCCAGGTTCTTTTATGTAAAGATAACAGAGACGACCCAACTAAAAGTTGTGGTGAGTGCTCAAGCTGTACAAAACTGGTAGCAGGGCAACATCCCGATTTTATCAATATTGCCATGCTGGAGGATAAAACCCGTATTAGTGTTGATCAAATACGTGATCTATCAGCATTTTTATCTTTAACACCGATGGAGTCGCAGTGGAAGATAGCCCTTATTGATGATGCCGCCCAGATGAACTCACAAGCAGCAAATGCCCTGCTTAAAACTTTGGAAGAGCCGCCGGATCAATCTATATTAATAATAAACAGCTATCGACCAGGGGTGCTGTTGCCAACTATAAAGTCACGCTGTATTAAAACCAGGTTTTCTGGTCTTTCCCAAGATGAGATAATACAAATTGTTGATAAAATTGTTGATAGCAGTGCAGAAAATATAAAACAAGCAGTAGAGCTTTGTGGAGGAGATGTTGCGCAAGGTGTTTTGTTGTGTGAGAGTGGAGCAGGTGAAGAGAGGGGGCTTTTTTTACAGGAGATGGCGGCTCTAGGAGAGGGGGATCTCAATGTAGTTTGCACCATGTCAGACTATTGGAGCAAACCAGAACGTTTTACAAATGCCCTTCTTATGCTCAAAGCATGGTTCCAAGAACAGATACGTGGTAGCATTAGCAGCAACAAGGGGCCAGAATCAATTAGAAAATGGCTGTCCCTGGCAAAATGGGCTGATGAAATTATGGGACAGGCCACTGTGGTTAATTTAAATAAACGTTTGGTCTTGGAGTCGCTTTTTATAAGAGTTGCGCGACTGCGAGGAGCCAAATTTTAATATAGAAGTCTATTATGAATAATCCTGATGTATCACTCACGCAGAAGCCCCAAGAGCTTGCAGAGGTGGAGATACCCTCACTAGATGCCCAGAGTGTGGTTGTTGCTGATAATGGTGAGCCTCAATCAACCAATGGAAAGACAGAGGACAACCAACAACAGCCTGATGCCAGTCAAAATGGGACAAAAAAGAGTGAAGGTGGGTCAACTCCTCCCAAGAAAAAAAAGGATAAGAAAAAGCCGGTTACCAGTGGCAAACGGATTATTGGTCTTATGCTGCCAAGCTCCTATATGGTCTATAGAGTAGCCGCAAATTTTCCTGAACTAGAGGCAAATGACTCCCTTTTGCTGCAAACCAGTAATGGTGAAGTGGTAGGTCGTGTTGTATATATATCCAGTGGTCCTCCCCAGCGTAGCATTGATTCCAGCCGACTTTTCCCCGGTCGAATCACCAGAATTATTCGTAAGTTGAGTAAATCCGATCTGGCAAACCTAGAGAAAAATCGTGATATAGAAAAAAGAGCCAAACTTGTCTGTCGTAAGGCTATTCGCGATCTCAAGCTGCCTATGAAGCTTGCCAAGGTTACATACCAGCAAAAAGGCTCAAAAATTCTCTTCCATTTTACCTCAGAAGGCAGGGTTGATTTTAGAGAGCTGGTGCGTCAACTGGGAACCAAACTTAAAAACCGTATTGAAATGCGCCATGTGGGAGTGCGTGATGAAACTCGGTTGTTAAATGGACTTGGTCCTTGTGGCAAGGAGCTGTGTTGTTCACAATATTTACAAAAATTTCATCCAGTTTCTGTTAGGATGGCTAAAAATCAGGATTTATCATTAAATCCCGATGGAATTTCTGGTGTTTGCGGTCGGCTTTTGTGTTGTTTGGCATATGAAAATGATACTTATGTGGAACTTAAAAAAGGTCTGCCCAAAATAAAAAAATGTTGTTGGACCAAGAGCGGTAGAGAGGCAACTGTTAAAAATGTCCATACCTTGAGCGGTATGGTTACGTTACAGTATAAGGATGGTGCTTATGAGACTGTTCCTGCTGTTGACTTAAGCAAAGATAAGCCTGATATAACAGAGATACAAACTGAACAGTTTAACTATGATGAGGTGGAAGATAGCCCCAAGCAGGAAAAAAACAAGAGCAACAAAAAAAGCAAAACCGATAAACCATCTGGAGCTAAAAAAGATACTGATAAACCGGATACCCTAGAAGCAATCCCTAACAAGCCAAGTAAAAAACGAAGAAACAGAAGACGCAGAAGAGGGCGTGGTAATAAAGAGGGGGGAGAGCAAAACCAAGAACAGAACAGCCAAAACCAAACTGCCAGTCAGGCCGGGCAGGCTAAAAGCAACCCTGACTCCACGAAGCCACAAGCAAAGCAGGAAAACAGAGGTGGTGAAGCCAAGGATACAGAAGCTGCTAAAAAGGGAGATGGGACAAAAAGAAGGCGACGCAGAAGACGGCGGCGTGGTAATAAAGGTGGTGGTGGAGAAAAGCCCGCTGCAACAACTAAATAACAGGATTTGTTTACCACTGTTTATATTATAAAAGAGTAACTGCCATGAAATTTATTAAACATTTTGCTTGGATATTGTTGTTGTTTCCATCTATAGCCTGTGCGGAGATTATAGGTAGTGTCAGCACTGTATTTAAACTGTTGGGGGCCAACGATAAAATTGTTATTGAGGCATTTGATGATCCAAAGGTAGAGGGGGTCTCTTGCCATCTAAGTCGTGCTAAAAAAGGTGGTATCAAAGGAACCATAGGTTTGGCGGAAGATCCTTCTAACTCCTCAATAGCCTGCCGCCAGGTGGGGCCGATTAAATATGGTGATAACCTGAAAGATGGTGAAGAGGTTTTTACCAAAAGCACATCAATTTTGTTTAAAACACTACATGTAGTACGTTTTTTTGATAGAAAGCGTCACGTTCTGATATATCTGGTATATAGTGACAAACTGGTAGAGGGTTCACCCAAGAACTCCATATCTACAGTACCGATAATGCCCTGGAGAAAATAGTCAAGCAACTCTGGCTTTGATGATGGGTATTGCATAGCTGTATTAACATGAATTAGACTGTATTTTTTTAAACGGAGTAGTAATCTGCAGGAATTTGCAAGCTTATATAAATTAACTTGATATAGTTTCATTTACCTTTTTAAGGGGGGGTGTTTGTGATGAAAGATCAAAGTTTAATTCAGACAGACCGTAGGCAGGTTTTGGTACGTTTATTGTCGTTGGGTTTGCTTGCTGGTGTGGCTCCTACTATTTTAACCGCCTGTGGTGGTGCAAAAAAAACTCACCGTATAAAACCCGGTGTCAATGAGATGGGTGGTGAGGTTTTAATTGATGGAGTACCAGCTACTCCAGGTATGATACCAAAAAATAACAGTACAATTGAGACCGGGCCGGAATCTATGCTGGCCATGGTTTTGGGGTTGGATGCCTTTTTAATTCGTGAAAACAGCCGTATTCGATTTACACCAAAAATAAACAGCTCGGCAATTGGCTCAATGCTGGCCCAGGCCGATGGTCAAAACAGTGTGGTTGCCGATAGTCACTCCGGCCCCAAAGTGGTTGTCTCCAAGGAGATAGTCGGGTTTGCATTGGACAGTGGCAAAGTTCTTTCGGTATTTGCCCCAGGCAAACGTATTTTACGCACTCCTTCAATAAACATCGGTATACGTGGTACTGGTATCTACATAGAATCAAGCACAAACTCTGGTACTGAAAACTCCTATATATGTACCTGTTACGGTACTGTTGATATCCAGTCACTTGTAGATCCATCTGTTAAAGAGACAGTTGTATCAAAACATCATGATGCCCCAAAAACCATAACCTCAAGCCCTAACCGGGTGGTTATGGAGCCAGCAAAATTTGTCAACCATACCGATGCAGAGTTGAGGTTGATAGAGGCTTTTGTTGGACGTACTCCACCTTTTGCAGCACCAAGAAGCACATTTGTACCCAACATGCAGCCCCAACATATTCAAACACCAGTGCATACTCATACTCCAACAACAACTACAACACCAACCCATACACCTGTGAGTGTACCCATGCACCATTTTTAGTTTGGGTTTAATCTAGGTTTAAGTTTTAGGGGTGGTGTAATAGATCTGTGATAAATTCCATATCTATCTGTTGTTCAAAGGCATCTGCTAAACGGTCAAAGGCGTGCTCTTGTTCCTGTGCCAGGTCTAAAAATTGGGTTTTTTGTAGACCGGCCCATTTTAAGAGAGTTTGCAGGGCTTGGGGATGGTCGAAAATGCCGTGTAGGTAGTGGCCCATTATCTGGTTATCGGGTGATAGAGCGCCGTGGGGCTTGCCCTCCAGGGTTAGAGCGCAGTTTTTTAGTGCCTCACCTGTGGTTTGCCCCATGTGAATTTCATAACCAGTTACAGCTGGCAAACCAGCCATATTTAAACTACCTGTGGTATTGGCGAGCTTTTTGTGTTCTGCAAAGGTGGTTTTCATGTTTAATAGCCCCAACCCTTGGGTAATGCCGGGCTTGCCCTCTACACCACTGCTATCATCCAACTGTTGGCCTAGCATCTGAAAACCGCCACATATCCCCATTAATTTTCCACCGTATCTAAGATGTTTTTTAATTGCTTGGGGCCAATCCTGTTTTTGCATCCAGGCTAAATCTCCCCGGCTGCTCTTACTGCCGGGAATAACAATAAGGTCGGCTGGGGGTATTTCATCACCCTGTTCTACCCAGATAAGATCCACCTGCTCATGGATACGTAGGGGGTCAAAATCGGTATGGTTGCTAATGCGGGGCAGACGGGGAACCACCACCCGTAGTTTGTTTTGAGAGATCCCATGGTTTTTATCGATGGTAAAAAAACTGTCTTCGGAGGCTAAATGCAAACCCGGCATAAAGTGCAGAACCCCCAATACTGGCTTACCTGTTTTGTTCTCCAACCAGTCAATACCGGGCTGTAAAAGTGCTATATCACCACGGAATTTATTGATGATAAACCCTTTTACCCGGTCTTGTTCAGATTGTGAGAGTAGGGCGAGTGTACCGACAAATTGAGCAAAAACCCCACCACGATCTATGTCCCCAACAATGATAACCGGGCAGTTAACTTTTTCGGCAAAACCCATGTTGGCAATATCATGTTGTCTTAGGTTTATCTCCGCAGGGCTGCCAGCTCCCTCTACAATAATATTATCATAACGGTCCATCAGATTTTGGAATGTCTCTACAACTGCTTCTAATAGTTGAGGTTTTCTTTTGTGATAAGTCAGAGCGTCTTGAGTGGCTATTGGGTGGCCGCGAAATATAACCTGGGACTCTTTGTCGGAATTTGGCTTTAGGAGAATGGGGTTCATATCCGTATGGGGTTCAAGACCACACGCTTGGGCCTGTACCGCTTGGGCACGACCTATCTCACCACCATCTTGGGTGACGGCACTATTCAAGGCCATATTTTGCGGTTTAAAAGGGGCTACACGAATGTTACGGCGATACAATACCCGGCAAATGGCAGTTACAATCAGGCTTTTACCTGCATCCGATGTGGTCCCCTGGATCATGATTGAACTGCCCATGGGGGGAAGATAAATTTCCTTCTTGTTATGGGGTGGCAGTTTGCATATCTAACTCTTGCAGAGGTGCCAGAATATCTTGCAGGTTGAATGATGGCTCAGGTTGTTCTGGTTCTTCTTCTAGAAGTTCAAGAGGGGTGAGACGGGTGTGATATTTTAAATTTTCTTCATAGGCTGCCATTTTCTGAGAGTATGACGGCTCAATGGTTTTTAATACCGACTCCATAACAGGAGCACCAGTGGAGTCACTTTCACTCAACGCAATAAAGCTATCTTCGCTCATGGTGCTAAAGGCTGAAAATTGTGAATTAATAAACATCAACTGCAAATAGGTGTCACGCTCGTTTTCATTGTTTGCAGGGATCTCTTTGAAGGTGAACTCACCGTTTTCATTTTTTGTTATCTGGGAAAACTCAGAAGCTTGCTGTCTACCGTCAAACCAGCTAAGAGAGTCTGAATTGTTGGAACCCAGATCATTTATAAACTCAAATGTCAAAGCCTCTGGGGTACTCAGCGGTGTGGGGCTGGTCAAATTGGCCGAGAGCTTCTGTACCGCCGGACGACTATTTATATAGTTTTGCGCAAATGAGTTGTATGTATTTATCATCATTGTATAGCACTCCTTTATACAGTCGTTAAAACTGTTTGATGTAAGTTTAGCAATTTATTCCATTTTAAACAAGCACGACTAAAAAATTGTGCTTATGATCGGTAATTAATGTTAAGGTTACGGTATCGTTGACTTTAAAAGGGGCAGGCCATGTCAAAAATTGTAAAAATTAATATAATTTCAGGGGTTGAGTGGGTTGAAATTGCCGATGTTGGTCTAAAATTATTGTGTGGCTGTCCCAGTGATGTGATTAAACACATAATGAAACGGGGTTTGATAGCCCCGGCTGAAAAAAAGGGGGTTCCCTACGAAACCGGGCCAAATGCAATTTTATTATCCGATTTAATGTTGCAAGGTGGTGGCTTCTCCAATCTGGCTGAGTTTCCAATTTTTCAAATGTTCTATCGCCAAGGGCTACTCCTGCCTGATCATCCCAACAACAATGGCAACAAACCCTTGCTAGTTGGTAGCAGAGAACAGGTTGAAGCCCAGATTCGTTATATCTACCGTGGCAACTATGGTCTGGTATCTGAGCGTGAGGTTATTGATGCTGGCATATCTCCACGCTGGGCCAAAGATCTTATGCGGATGAAAAAATATTTTACTGGTGGCAATATTAAACCAGCGGATACTTTTCTTGATACATGTTTGGTTGAACAGGGAGAAAAGGAGATTGTCGCCGGGGTATTTATTCGTCGGCAAAAGACCAATATTTTTGAAATCACCTATCAGGGAGAGAGTGTGATAGTTGATTTAAACCTCACAGGCTCCCAGAGTTATCCATCTCCTTATCCCCTTAATTATTATAATTTGGACAGGGACTATTTTTCGGTAATTCACTCAGGCATTGGTGATGGTTGGGATGTAAACCGTCCTAGCCTATCCTCTATAATCATCTATCAAGGTGGTGTCTATCTAGTTGATGCTGGACCTAATGTCGTAAACAACCTTGTGGCATTGGGAATAGGTATAAATGAGGTTGAAGGTATTTTTCACACCCACTCCCATGATGACCATTTTGCCGGATTGGCTGATCTCATCCGTGGTGATAGAAAAATAAAATACTATTCCACCTCTTTGGTCCGTGGTTCGGTAACCAAAAAACTATCGGCTCTGCTCAATTTTGAAGAGGAGCAGTTTGGTGACTTTTTTGAGGTCCATGATCTCCAATATGATACCTGGAACAGTGTTTGTGGGCTGGAGGTAAAACCCATGCACTCTCCCCACCCGGTAGAGAGTGTAATCTTTGTTTTTAGAACCCTATGGAAAGGTGGATATCGCAGCTATGGCCATTTTGCAGATATAACTGCTAGATCTGTTCTAGAGAGTATGATAGTGGACAGTGATAAGCAAAACGGTATCTCAAAGAGTGAGTTTCAACGGGTAATGAGTAACTATCTAGAGCCTGTTGATCTTAAAAAAATAGATGTAGGAGGGGGCTTTATCCATGGTGAAGCTGCCGATTTCAGAATAGATAAATCAGTAAAAAAAATACTTGGTCATCTGGATAGACCTCTAAACCGTATTGAAAAAGAGATCGGTGCTGGTGCACCTTTTGGCACAGTTGATACCCTTATACCAGACTATCAAAACCATTTTCGCCACTGTGCCAACGAATATCTTTTAAGCTATTTTCCCAGTGCCATGGCCTATCAGATAAGAAGCCTGTTGAACAACAAAATAGTGACTTTCAACCCAGAAGATATAATTCTAAAAGAGGACGGGGTAAACGATAACATCTATCTGGTTTTAAGTGGAAATGTAGAGCTGTTAAGCCCTGCCAACGATTCATCCAACATTCTATATGCCGGCTCTATATTGGGTGAAATGTCCAGTGTCTATAACCGCCAATCAACCACCACATACCGGGCAATGAGCTATGTCAGGGCTTTATGTATACCAAGCAACTTATACATAGAGTTTGTCACAAATAACGATATGTATTCTGTTCTTGAAAAATATCAAGAACAGCGAAATTTTATGCAAAACTCATGGCTGTTTGGTGAAGGTATATCCTATGGCACACAAAACCGGATAGCCCATGTTATGGAATCTTTCTCTCTATTGGAGGGAGAAGAGATTATCCCCGAAGTGGATAGACCATCGATATATTTTATTATCTCCGGTACTGTTGAGCGGTTTGTTGGCTCCTCTGTTCTGGAGACCATATCCACCCATGATGTTTTTGGTGAAGAGCAACTACTATTTGGCATACCGGGTCTATTTCGTCTACGGGTTGCCTCTCCATTAGTCGCCTATAAAATTCCCCACCAGACCATTAAAAACATCCCGATAATTCGCTGGAAACTTCTGGAGTCATACAATAAACGCAGTAGAGGGTGGATGGAATCAGATACTGGAGAGGAGCAGCTGTTAAAATGGCATGATGAGTTTTCAGTTGCGGTGGATATGATGGATGACCACCATAAAAAACTATTTGCCATGTCCGAGGAGGTGATCCGCGCGGTGTCGTTGGCTGATAGTCAAGTGGCTCAACGGGCATTGGTTTTTCTGATAGATTACACCCAGTTCCATTTTAAGGCAGAAGAGGAGATGTTGGAGATACAAAAATATCCCGAACTCCATCAACATAAAAGGATACATGAGAGGCTGATGGAGACAATCATCCAGCTACAAAAAGAGCTTGCCGACAATAACTACCAGACCAGTATTAATCTTGGTGTGTTTCTTAAAGATTGGATTTTAAACCATATATTAACAGAAGACCAAAAATATGCCCACTATTTAGCTAAGAGTGATGCTTCCTGATATAGAATTTGTAACTACCAGCGGATCAGGGCTGAGCCCCAGGTGAAGCCGCCGCCGAATGCTTCCAGGAGAATTAGTTGACCCGGCTGTATGCGACCATCACGTACAGCTACATCAAGGGCAATGGGTACACTTGCTGCTGAGGTGTTGCCGTGCTTTTCTATGGTGAGTACCACCCGGCTGAGATCCATTTTCAGCCTTTTTGCGGTGCTTTTTATTATGCGGATGTTGGCTTGATGAGGGACCAGCCAGTCTAGCTGTTCCCGGCTTAGATTGTTGGCCTCCAATGTCTCATCAACAATCTGGCCCAACGCTTTGACTGCCTGCTTAAAAACCTCGTTACCCTGCATGGTAAGAAAACCCAAGCCGGGGCGACTCTCTCCTTCCGGGGGACCAGAAGATATACCGCCGGAGGTCTGTAATAGTTTTAAATAAGAGCCTTCGGAGTGGATATGGGTAGAGATGACCCCAGCTCCATTTTCCTCTTTTTTGGTGGCATCTAAAATAACAGCTCCTGCTCCATCACCAAATAAGATGCAGGTTCCACGGTCGGTCCAGTCCATGATCCTAGACATGGTTTCTGCACCTATTACCAAGGCACGACGTGACATCCCGGAACGTATATAGGCATCTGCGGTGGAGAGGGCAAACATAAAACCGCTACAGGCAGCAGTAACATCAAATGCGGGAAATTTACCAGCCGCTATCCCCAGTTTATGCTGGACGATGGTGGCTGTGGCTGGAAAAGTAAAATCACCAGAGCAGGTTCCCATAATAATGAGGTCTATAGTGCCAGGGTCTATACCTGCTGCTTCAATAGCTTTTTTGGCTGCAATTGTTGCCAGATCGGAGGTCAATTCACCTTCGGCTGCAATACGACGTTCTTTGATTCCTGTCCGTGTAAAAATCCACTCATCACTGGTATCCACCATGGCAGAAAGATCAGTGTTGGTTAAACGTTTTTCCGGCAGATAGGAGCCAGTACCGATTATTTTTGGGATTATCTGTGACATCAGGCAAGATTTCTCTGAATTTTGTCGTTCACTTCGCCAGTTACTAAATCTACAGCCATCTGTGTGGCATGAGCAAAAGCAAAGCCATCAGCCCCACCGTGACTTTTAACAACAACACCATTCAACCCCAGCAACATTGCACCGTTATAGGCACGGGGATCAAATCTGTCGCGAAACTGCCGCAATGTAGGGCGAGCTAATAGATAACGGAGTTTTGAGAGCCAAGATTTACTAAATGACTCCTTTAAAAAATAGGTCAACATTTTTGCTACGCCTTCTGTAGTCTTAAGGCTAACATTGCCTACAAAACCGTCACACACTACAACATCGACATTGCCAAGAAAAATATCTGTTGCCTCAACATTGCCAATGAAATTGATCTCTTTTATCTTTTTGAGCCGTTCACCAGCCTCTTTAACCACCTCGTTGCCTTTTACATCCTCGGAGCCGATATTCAACAGCCCTAATCGGGGATTTTTCAGCTCCTCAACAGCGGTGGCATAAACCTCACCCATAACAGCAAATTGGGTCAGATTATCAGCGTCACAATCAACGTTTGCACCTAAATCAAGCATGAGTGTCTGCCCGGTAACGGATGGTATGTTAGATGCCATCGCCGGACGATCAATACCGGGGAGCATCTTTAATACAAAACGAGCAGTTGCCATTAAAGCCCCAGAGTTGCCAGCAGAGACAAAAGCATCCACATCCCTGGTTTTAACAAGGTTGCAGCCTACTCGCATGGAAGAGTCTTTCTTTTTTCTAAGAGCAAGTGCAGGAGGTTCTCCCATCTCCACAACTTGTGATGCCTTCTGGATTTCTATCTGGTCACCACTATAGGACAATAGTCCCAGCTCTCGTCTAATTCTATCCTCTTGTCCCACAAGAATAAACTTAACACCAGGGTTTCTATCACAAGCTTTTATAGCACCATCTACAACACAAGCAGGAGCGTTATCCCCTCCCATTGCGTCTAAAGCGATTCTAATTGTCACAAAAAAGGCGATCCTCTTTTTTGGGCAGGAAGAGGGCTTCCGATGTCTCAATACCCCCCCTTAACAAAAGTAACTCTAGTCTTCGATCTCTACCACTTCACGACCATCATACCAACCACATTTTGGGCATACGCGATGGGGCATTACAGCCTCTTGGCAGTTAGAGCAGCTAGCAAGTTGTGGAGTTTTTAATGCGTTGTGTGCACGTCGAGCACCTCTACGAGCAGAGGAAATTTTCTTTTTTGGTACAGCCATCTTACATCTCCTAAATAAACATCATACAAACGGTAATTAATTCAATCTATCTTCATTTTACCCAATATTGCAAATGGGTTGGGTTTTTCTTCTTGTATACAGTTGCAGGATTTGCTGTTTTTATCAGTCCCACAACATTGACATAACCCTAAACACCCTTCTTTACATAGTGGTATCATGGGTAAAATCAAGATGTACTCCTCTTCTGCAAAGCGGAGAACTGAAAACTCTCCATCTTCCAGAAACATAACATCTGTATCCATCTCAGTCTGACCAAAAGAGAGGGCAGGATCTTGGCCAACGGCAAAAAACCTATCCACATTGGTCATCAAAGAGCTGGTGTATTGGGCCAGACATCTTGAGCAGGGTAGCTCAACGCTAATTTCCAGTTCACCCTGCACACGCCAAAGTCCTCTCTCTTTGGTAATAACAACATCAACCAAACCTGGGGCTTTGATTTTACACTCTGCTCCAAGTTCTGCTAGAGAGCTGTCCGGTAACATACCTTCAATTTTCCAGCTATCAACACCGCCACTTCCAAGTTCTATTTTGACCTGGCTAAGATCCCTTCTTTTTTCAGTTCGCTTTGCTCCACTTTTTTCCGGTTCTGTCATGTACGCACCAGATAGACAACAAACAGACCAAGCATCATCATTATAAATCCGGTTTTTCTCAATGTGTTATCAGGTAGTTTTGCTATCTGTATAACCCATACTCGCATTTTACCAGGCGCTAAAAAGTAGGGAACACCCTCAAGCATCAAGAGCAGTCCCACTGCGGTTAAAAAATCATTCATTATATGTAAACGGCAACAAGGATAAATGTTAAGGTTTTTGCAAAGATCCAAAGAAGCCAGTTGGTTCTAACACAACTGTAGTATCGTTAGCAAAAGCTTTTCCGTATGCTTCCAATGTACGTTGGAATTTGTAGAAATCTTTATCCATGGTATAGGCTTCAGCATATATACGGGTCGATTCGGCATCACCGTTACCACGAAGCTCTTGGGACTCTTTATAAGCTTGAGCCAAAACCACCTCTCTTTCCCGGTCAGCTTTAGCACGAATTTTAACTGCTTCCTCTTCACCCTCAGCACGATACTGTTTGGCCTGCCTTTCACGCTCAGTCTGCATACGTCTGAAAACAGCTTTGGAGTTTTCTGCTGGGAGGTCGGTACGTTTAATACGCACATCGACAATTTCGATACCATATTGAGAGGCTTGACGACTCGCTTTACTGCGTATTCTTTCACGCATTTCTTTTCTTGTTCCTGCGACAATTTCCATCATTGTGGCTTGACCGAGAACTTCACGAATGTTGGAGTAGATGATATCGTTTAGACGAGCACCTGCTCCTGCCTCATTTCGTACAGTTTGATAGAACTTTAAAGGATCAACAATGCGCCAGCGGGCATAGTTATCTACTTTTAGGTTCTTTTTATCTGATGAAAGAATCTCTTGGGGATCTTGGTCAAATACCAAAAGTCGCTTATCAAACTTATATACCTCTTGGATCATAGGTAGTTTAAAATGGAGGCCGGGTTCAGTTATCGGCCTTACCAGTTTACCAAGCTGGATGACAATAGCCTGTTCAATTTGATGTACGGTAAAGACGGATTGGGAGAGAATAACCAAGCCCGCAATAACTACCATTACCATTCCTGAGCTAAATCTCTTTTTCATCTTCCAACTCCTTGTCCTGCTTTAGGCATTCCGGCACCACCAAGTGGTAGATAGGGGAGGACACCATTTGTGGCCTTGTGATCAACAATAACCTTGTTTACCCCGGGAAGAACATCCTCCATGGTCTCAAGGTAGAGACGGGTTTTTGTAATATCCTTGGCCTTTTTATACTCTTGTAAAACAGCTAAGAAACGGTGTGCATCACCTTGGGCTCTTGAAACCTTGGCTGTCTTATAAGCCTCTGCCTCTTGAACCTGTCTTGCTGCTTCACCTTTGGCTTTAGGTAGAATATCGTTGGCGTAACCTTGGGCTTCGTTGATTGCTCTCTCTCTATCTTCTCTTGCGCTTGCAACATCTTTAAAGGCGTGTATAACTTCAGAGGGTGGTGAAACCTGCTGAAGCTGAACGGCGATAATTTGGATTCCACTGTTATAGCTATCTAAAATTGTCTGCATGGTCTGTTTGGTATTGGCCTGAATTTTCTCTTTACCAGTGGTCAGGGCGGTATCAATGGTGTTGCGACCGATTACCTGACGAATGGCAGACTCACCAGCATTGCGAACCGCCTTATGGGGATCACGAGCCGGGTTACGGATGTTAAATAGATAGTTGGCAGCACCACCGGGTCTGATGTGATACTGGATAGAGATGTCGATATCGATGATATTTTCATCACCTGTCAGCATGAGTGATTCTGCTGGTACATCAACAGTATTTCTACCTCTGGTACGGTAACCAACCTCAATACGTTGCACTTTGGTAACTTTTGGTTTGTATACCGACTCAATGGGGAATGGGAGGTGAAAATGTGGTCCTGGGCTGGTTGTTTCAACGTAGCGTCCCCAACGTACCACCACACCCTCTTCATCTGGGCCAACCACATAGATGCCGGTTGCCATCCAGAGAATAAATAGAATACCCAGTAAAATAGGAAAGATCTTTTTACCAGGCATATTTTTGCCAAATCGTTCTTTGGCTATACGGATTACCTCATCCATGTCGGGTGGCTGGGGAGGGTTTGATCCTTGTCCCCACGGTCCTTGAGATCCACCGTCGTTATCGTTCCACGCCATGACTTGCTCCTTGAAAATTCATTCTAGAATGTTCTGCAAATTTCATGATTTTTTTGCAAAACAGCTATAGACCATAAAACCGCTAATAATCCACTAGGTTTCCACTATAGTAAAGGGTCAATCGACTATAAAATGTTCTTATTAACCTCGTAAATATACATACTAGTCTATATATGGTGAATAATTATGTTTTTTCAACCAAAAAATATTATTCTCCAGCAGCTTTTTTACGGAAAAATGTAGTTTCTGTTAAAACACCACGCAGAATAGCTATTTCTCGTCTATCAAGGGCAGCTCGATGGTATATCGCTTTTAAACTGCCCATCATATGTTTTTTTTGTCGAGGTTTGATAAATTCAATTTTTATCAGGGTCTCTTCTAAATGTTCAAAAAAGCGGTCTAAATCCTGGGCTGTTGCCAGAGGTGAAGTTTTTTTCGGGTTGTTGTTTATATTGGTAGTACCCTGTTTCATCCCAACCATCACCTCATAAGTAACTACCATCACCGCCTGAGCAAGATTTAGGGAACCCATTTCACCAGCTGTGGGAATGTTGCAAAGAAGATCGGCCCGTTCAACATCAATGCTTTCAAGTCCGGTTCTTTCGGTTCCAAACATGATGCCGATTTTGGTCTCTGGACGCTGTTGAGCTTTAAGAAGTTGCTCTCCCAACTCCCTGGGAGGG
Organism: Magnetococcales bacterium; assembly: GCA_015232405.1. Lineage (GTDB taxonomy): Bacteria > Pseudomonadota > Magnetococcia > Magnetococcales > JADFYX01. Next base: position 21,065 of record JADFZS010000088.1, read on the forward strand.
ACCATCTGCTGTCGCTGACCACGATTGCGGTTGGTGGTGGCAACTATATAATTTAAATCTGCCAAAGCAGAGTTGAGATCAGGGAAGATTGTAGCATTATCAAGAACGCTCACTCCACCTGCGGCAAAATCAATAGCATTCTGGTGTGGAAATTGCTTGGGGTTTACAATTCTGAGTTGTTTAAATCCCATATTGGCCATAGCTCTTGCTGCTGCGCCAATATTGCCCGGATGAGCAGGGCGATCGAGGATTATAATTGGGGGTGTGTTTAGTGAAGGGTGTTTGCTTATCATTAGTGACGTTATCTTTCCAAAAAGAGCGTTGAAGGTCTTGATAAACCTTTCCTTAATAGACAATTCAGTCCATTATACAACACTTGAAAACTTAGCAACATGGTAGGGCTGCTTAAGTTTGGGGGAGGACGTTTTAAAAACTGTTAATACATGTATGGATAAAATTAATAGAAAAAAGCCTGCCATGGCCAGAAAAAAAACCCAAGACAATGAAAAAACAGGTTTTTTTTTAGGGCTGAGTCATAAAAAGAATATCATGTTTGCTGCTGTTTTTTTAGGTGCTTCCGGTATCGGTTGGGGATTAGTGTCATTAATGCAGGAGCCTGATGCGCCAATTACTTGGCAATCCTGCCTCCTGGAACGCCATGACGGTTCTGCCTACCCGGACATGATGGAGATTCCCGCAGGCAATCATGAGTTGTCAACCTCCCTCTACGGCGGCGGTGAAGACCTTCTGATGACGGCCCAAATCACCAACCCTTTCCTCATCCAGAAGGAGGAGGTGACACTTGCGGATTTTAAAAAGTATGCCGAATACGTCAACGGCCTGC
>JADFZS010000089.1:0-2414 GCA_015232405.1 Magnetococcales bacterium
AATTCACATCGCGTTTTCCAACCTCAAGACGTGGTTGCTTGGCACCCACCACGGTGTAAGTCAGAAACACTTGCCAGCATACCTCAACGAGTATGTTTTCCGGTTCAACCGGCGTTTTTACCCTATGACAGCATTTAACTCGGTTCTGGGACTCGCTGCACATGCAGTACCTCCCACCTACGAAGCACTCTACAGCGGTGAATGGGTTCACCCAATTGCATAAATCTCACGGCATAGATTTGAACCGCTTCTTGCTGCTTTTAGAGTTTTGGCAATGAACCGGATAGGCATTCAATAAACTTAGTACGGTTTTGGCAGCATACACTGAAAATTTAACAAGTTAGTGGGTGACGAGAAAAGCAAGTAGGATAGTCATTAACAGTCGTCTCATGACTTTTTGCCAATCTGATCATGGTCAAAGCCTGCTCGGTGCACTGCTTGCGTATCGACTTGTTTAGCCTTTTCAACCAAATGTTTGGAATAGAATCCATACCATAGAAAGCACCAGCCACTGCACCTGCGATAGCACCGGTGGTGTCGGCATCTCCACCTCGATTTACCACATTTACCAAACAGTCAGCAAAATTGTCCGTATCGAATAATGCTTCAAATACTGCACGCAAAGTATGCACTATATAGCCGGACGGGTTCATTATCTTTCTTTTGCGACGAAACCTGAATTCTGGGTGTTGGGTAATTAATTGGTTGACCGGCCCCGTTAATAAAGCTTGATGATCCGTCCCATCCAAACACATTTGAATCATGCGATTAATACACTCGGTTCCAGCATCTGATAGCTTGTTGTGGTGAGTAATGTGGGCCTGAATGCGGGAAGCCTCGACCATTTTTTCATCACCTAAACCATAGGTCGCCAGAGCTATGGGCAGAGTGCGCATACAAGCTCCATTTCCGCCATCCCATTCATTATAATCCACCTCGGTTATTCCACGATGCCGAAAATTAATGATGCCTCGCCTGACTGTGTCGCCAATATCAACTGGTTTGGCATGCATCCAATCATCAAAAGCCTTACCAACTGCTTCTGGCTTTACAGACCCTTTTTGGCAAATGATAGAGTCCCCCAAGGCCAAAGACATAGTGGTGTCATCGGTCACTTCACCGGCTTTTAAACAGAGCCATCCACCACCACAAATTTGATTATGCACGCCGTGTTTTGCTTGAATCTCGCTGGGAAGCATAAATTCGACGGTCGCGCCCAGAGCATCACCAACCGCCAACCCCAGATAGGCACCTACAGCGCGTTTTTCCAGAGAATCTCTGATTTGTAGAAAACCACGATTTTGAATAAATGAGAGCAAGATATTGTTCCTTTATTATTCCGGCCCGAAACAGTTGTCAAAATCGCTGCAAGTTTTGCATGAAGGGGAGCGGCAGATATATACCCCTTCCTGCTCGCACAACTGTTTATAAATAAATTTTTTCCATTTCATGTTGTGAATATTTTTTTGAAATAAAGTTGGAAAATTATGTTCCATGAGTTGGGTCAATTGAGAACGATGCTTTAGCCCTAGATCCCGGTAAAGATGCTGGTCTCCCAGGCAGGCGGCGGCGATCAGGTCAGCAAAATCTGTTATCTCTTCCGAGGGTATTCGGTGATTGGAAAAGGATTTAAGAAGGGAGGCTATATCAGCAAGCTCTTCTGATCTGTCAATATTGATCGCCCGGGCTCTTCTACCCCAGGTAATAGTGGACAGATCAGGATAATGGCGTTTGATAAGAGCCTGGAATCGTCTGTGCCCCAAGCCCAAGTAAGCTGGCAAGGCACTGTCATCACACAGCCAAGAAAGTAATATTTGATGAATTAGCTGGCCATTGAGCCCATGAACCTTTCTACTTTTTAACTTAGAGCGCAGCAAATCTCGCTCGTTCAAAAATTGAAAGTGGGGCTGCTCAAAATTTGCTACATGTAATTCAGCTAATACAGAAGGAGTTGTGTTTGTCATCATTTACCTAGTCCCAGTCTAATGATCTTGCAAAACATCTTTTTGTGGAGAGTCTCCTTCATCAATACCGATGGTCCGATCCAGCTCCACAAGATTAAATCCAACAACAGGGAATCCGTTGACATCCATTAAAGGCCGACGAATCAACAGAGGATCCGCAACCATCAATTCCAAAGCCTGTTTTTCTGAAAGTTGGTCAGGACAGATTTTTCCACTCTTGACCATTGGTGCGCTTCTATTAAACCACTCTCTTACCGGAAGATCGCTAAAAAACCATAACAGACCTTCGGAGGTCCAATTTGCTGTCAAAATGTTGCGTTCAGTAACCACATGACCAGATGTTTTGAGAAGAGCCTTTTGCAATAAATTATTTACACATCCAGGTTTTTCATAAAACACCACATTGGCCATGACTCTATCTCCATTCATTTTTTTGCATAATCGGCTTGG
>JADFZS010000089.1:2514-5690 GCA_015232405.1 Magnetococcales bacterium
ACACTCCTGGCACAATTCAGGAACGATATAAAAAACAGCGTTCAAAACCTCTACTGCCTGGTTTGGGCATATATCATGGCAGGCCCAACAACCAACACAGTTTTTTGTAATGGTCAAGGCCATGATTCAACTCCCAACCGTCTTGAGTTGTTTATTCAAATCAGCCGCTTGTTCGGTGACACTCCCACTATTGGCAGCTTTGCGGGCATAATCCCGAATGGCCGCCAAAATTGTCCAATTGGCATAATCATTGATCGGCTCTATACCCATGGACTTCAACCGATTCCATGGGGTAAAGCCAATGCGCTCACACAGCACCGCATCACAACCTTTTAACTGGTTCAGGGCAGATTCAAGGGCATTCTCCCGCTCCCCACACTCATCATCTCCAAAGCAATAACGGGATGTTGAAACATTTGCAATTTGTTGGATGACTCCTCTTGCATTGTATTCAAAAATGGTAAAGGTGTCCGTATGGCCAAAATGCAGATTGATATTAATACCGTCACTACTTGCAACGGCTATGTGAAGCGGTTTTTGATCTGAATGTGACATTGGTATACCAACTCCTTTCAACCTGAATTTGGCAGTTGATTCCGTGTTGTCAGCGTGAGATATTGGATCGAATGTTGAATTACAAGAAAATGCTGAAACATTATTTGTTATTATGCTATCTGCAAATTCACTAGGTGAATCAAGATCTTGTGCAATATGCTCATGTCCAGCTCCAGCATTTATATTCAAGGTCGTACGAATGGGAATGACCCGACCTTTGGCAGAAAGGGTAACGGGCAGGGTGGCAGGGCCCGTTTCATTATCAACTTGAGCAAACTCAGGGTTTCTATCTTCTCCAAGCATACCAACCGCATCCGCCCGACACTGACGGCAGTGGGTCATCAGTTCCACACCGCCGCAGTGACTTTGAACCTGTTGCATCTCTTCCGCTAAAGGTTCTCTCTGCCCCATCAAACCATAATAGGTTCCATGTTCCGTGGCCGAGATCAGTGGCATGATGTTGTGCAGAAAGACACCTTCTGAAGTTATTTTTTCATGGACTTTGGGCAGGTGTTGATCATTTATCCCGGGAATGAGAACCGAGTTGATCTTGACCAGGATTTTTCGTGCAACCAATTTGGCAATCCCGGCCATCTGTTGATCAATGAGTATTTGTGCCGCTTCCCGGCCACGAATGCGTCTATTGTTCCAAAAAATCCACGGATAGATTTGAGTGCCAACTTCCCAGTCCAGGGCATTCAGGGTGAGGGTGACATGATGAATCCCCAATTCGGCTATTTTATCTACCTGCTTGGGAAGGTTTAGACCGTTTGTAGATAGACAGAGCATTAATTCCGGGAAGGACTTTTTAACAAGCCGACAGGTTTCAAAAGTGCGTTGCGGATTTGCCAGAGGATCTCCTGGTCCAGCAATACCCACAACCGTTAGCTGGGGAATCTTGCTTTTGACGGTGGCCACCTTGGCAACGGCCTCCTGGGGTGTCAGCAGTTCACTCACTACACCGGGACGAGACTCATTGCTACAATCATACTTTCGATTGCAGTAGTGACATTGAATATTGCAGGATGGTGCTACTGCAAGATGCATGCGGGCAACTTTGTGTTGAGCCGTTTTTGAAAAACATGGATGGTTATCAATCAAACTATTCTCTTGACCTGAATTACATTGACCGGGCATTGACCTCTCCCCTTTTTCGTTGCCGACACGATACCAATCATCATTGGCAAACATATCGCAACCTGCGGGCCAATCAATACCTGCATCAACACATTGATTTAATTGGTATATTTCTACAGAACCATGTCGTTTGTCAGACAGGGTGTTCGCCCTTGTCGCATCTGCGACAAGGGCGAATGTCAGATTTGTTTTAAGGGAATGTCCAGATTTTTGATCCGATAGGCGATTTGTCGAGGAGTCATATTCAGCAATCTGGCAGCGCGAGCCTGAACCCAACCCGCCTTCTCCAGGGCCGCCATGATCCGCTCTCGCTCACCTAGTCCAGGAGTGTTGATATCAATAGCTGCCGCACCAACACCACTTTCAATGGTGACCATGCCTCCTGGACCTGGGAAGAGGATATGGGCCGCATCTATCAAACCGTCATGGCTCATGATGGCCGCTCGTTCCAAGGTATTCTCCAACTCCCGAACATTGCCGGGCCAATCAGAATGGCTCAGGGTGACCAATGCTCCTGGAGTCAGTCTTAATGGCCGTTTTTGACGACTGGCAATCCGTTCCAAAAGAGTTTCGGCCAGCCAGGGAATATCATCTCTGCGATCCCGAAGGGGAGGTACCTGAATGGGAAATACAAACAGTCTATAGAACAGGTCGGTACGGAACGTTCCATTTTGTACCTCTTGATATAGATCTTTATTGGTGGCAGCGACAATGCGCACATCTGTTTTCAAGGTTCGCGTACCTCCCACCCGCTCAAACTCTCCCTCCTGTATAACGCGCAACAATCTGGTTTGGAACGCTGGAGTAATCTCACCTATTTCATCCAAAAACAGCGTACCACCATCCGCCAACTCAAACCGTCCCTTACGCATGTTTATTGCACCGGTGAAAGCACCTTTTTCATGGCCGAACAATTCGCTTTCCAATAAATTTTCAGAGAGAGCCGCACAATTGACTTTAACATAAGGCCCGTCAGCTCTGGGTGATAGTTGATGAATGGCACTAGCGGTCATCTCTTTGCCGGTTCCGCTTTCACCCTGAATCAATACTACGGTATCCCATTTTGCGGCCTGGACGATACGCTGCAAAACCGGGCGCATGGCACGGCTTTCCATCCACTGTTCCAATCCGGGAGCGGTCAGGGTTTCGTTGCGGGGGATACTGGCTTCAACCGATACCCCCATCAAATCAGCCAACTCACCTGTCAGGGATGCAGCGCGAACCGCCTGTGCCAGAAAATTTGCTACAATCCTAACCAACATTTCTTGGTCCTGAAGCAACTCTCGACTACCAAACAGGGGCTGTACTGCAATAACACCTACCACACTATGATCTTTCATGTGAATAGGAACACCTATAAAGGGAAGCTTGGTATCAAGCAGACCCAAGCGATGTATAAATCTAGGCTCGCAGCTGGGATCTTCAATAATGACCGCCTGGCCTGACGCAACTATCATGTTTAGCATTCCCTCACCAGGAGGGTA
>JADFZS010000089.1:5750-11183 GCA_015232405.1 Magnetococcales bacterium
TGTTTTCGGTTCGATCAGGGTTATCACCCCTCGTCCCATGTTAGCGTGGGTATCGAGTATCTCTAATACCGATTGAAGAATAACACCGAGATCCTGTCCAAAACCTATGGCCTGGCTAGCATAGAACAACGTCTCCATTTGCGAAGATTTAAATGCGTTTCTGGTAATGTGAAAGAGGGGAATATTGTTTTCGTGTCTTACCTCGTTCATGGCAGAGCCCCTTAGTATGATATTTCATACAAACTATTTTGGAATGATTAATGAAATTTTAACCATATCAATCACACCGCAATTGTAAGGCCACATTTGCGTGCAATTATCAGGTACGATTTATTCTGTATTTTCAGCTAGTAACAAAAAAACAGGAGGAAGGTGGTACTGCTTCACAAATAAACATGGTTGGCTTTTTTCTGTGCTGTAGATGCTTTTTTAAGCATTAATGATAGCTATTTAGGCACTTCGCACTCAAAATTATAGCATTAAAAAGTCAATAACCTAACCCGATACAAACCTCCAATGACCATATGCTCTCCTTCCCCTTTGAATGCTCCTGGAAAGAGATCATGAAAAAATACAATTTTTACCATCGGCACATTGACCTCCATGATATAGTCCCCAAATTCACATGCCCGCTCCCGATCATCACTGAAGGAACTCAGATTGTTGAGCAATACTATAGCCCCTCTCTTTGGACCTGAAACCATGATCTCATGCTGATCAAAATGATTAACTCCCCTGTAGAGTACCTTGTGCTTTTGGTCCTGCCTGCAACACTTCAACTCATACTGACAAAAATAGTATAGAAGATCCAACTGGCTCTCTATGGCGTTGGTGTTGTAGAGCCCGGCACTCTGCATGGCCAAAAAATTTTGATAGGCCTCTCCCTCATAATCATCCAACGGCCCGTTAAAATAGCGGGGGGTCAAACCAAACCGGCTCACCACCCAACCTTTTAAAACCGCAGCCTCCCGACCATCCGGGTTGAATAACCATCCCCGCAAGATGCGCAGATAATCCACTTTGATACGCTGTCTACGGCTACCTGGGGTATATCCCGCATCCTCGGGGTTTTCCAGGCGGAAGGTTACGGCCATATAGTCCATAAACTGCTGCGCCCGATCTATGGTATTTGTCAACTTATCCAGCCTGGAAAATAGATTTTTGTGCATCTCCCCTACACCAACCAGACTTAACGGAACCGGGTGCCTCTGAAAAGCCAAAGAGCCAATGGCTCGCGCTGTCAGATTGGTTCTATTCATTAAACTATGAGCTTTTTTTGGTAGCTGAACAAAGCAATCGTCCAGATTGTCGACTATCTTACAATCACCCTGTCCATGTCGCATTTGCTACCCCTTTTTACTCCAATTAAAAACAAAATTTTCCTTTTTACACATACCTTTACAAACTACATGCCAATTTGGCACAACAACTGCGCTATAGCATAACAACAGGTATTACAACCGCGTTTTTTTCGCGTCAAATTATTTTTTCAGGAGATGTTCAAATGGCTCTTAGACAGTGTGCAATTTATGGTAAAGGCGGCATTGGAAAATCGACAACAACTCAAAATCTGGTTTCCGGTTTGGCCGAGGCAGGCAATAAAATCATGATTGTCGGCTGTGATCCAAAGGCTGACTCCACCCGCTTGATTCTTCACTCAAAAGCTCAAAACACCATCATGGAGATGGCAGCCGATGCCGGGTCGGTCGAAGACCTGGAGTTGGAAGATGTTCTTAAAACCGGATATGGAGATGTCAAGTGCGTCGAGTCTGGTGGCCCTGAACCTGGTGTCGGCTGTGCGGGACGGGGAGTCATTACCGCAATCAACTTTTTGGAAGAGGAAGGAGCCTATGAAGAGGATCTGGACTTTGTCTTCTACGACGTTCTTGGAGACGTGGTCTGCGGTGGCTTCGCCATGCCAATTCGGCAAAACAAGGCTCAGGAAATCTACATTGTGGTATCCGGCGAAATGATGGCCATGTATGCGGCCAACAACATTTGCAAAGGCATTGTCAAATATGCAAGCTCAGGCAGTGTGCGTTTGGCGGGACTGATTTGTAATTCCAGAAATACTGATCGGGAAGATGAGTTGATCGAGGCCCTGGCCGCCAAGTTGGGAACACATATGATCCATTTTATTCCCCGCGACAATGTGGTGCAACGTGCTGAAATACGCCGCATGACAGTCATTGAATATGATCCTTCCTCACACCAGGCCGATGAATATCGCTCTTTGGCATCCAAGATCGTCAACAACAAAAAAATGGTCGTACCCACACCACTCACCATGGATGAACTCGAAGAGCTTATGATGGAGTTTGGAATGATGGATGATGAAGATGAAACAATCGTAGGACGAACAGCAGCCGAAGAACAGGCCGCCGCTTCCGCTTCTGCCGCCTGATAGACGTTATTTCAATCAATATGCGTCATTGGTAGGGAGTACTCTGCTTCCAACGGAAGTTGGATACCAGTGCATGCCCTACCAATGGCAATCAGTCAAGAACAAGGAGAAAAGCTCATGTCAGCTTTAACCCGTGAAGAGGCAGAAAGTCTGATCCAGGAAGTTTTGGAAGTGTATCCTGAAGAATCCAAACAGGATCGTGCAAAACATCTCTATGTAAACGATCCAGAAACAGAAAAAACCGGATCTTGTGTCACCTCAAACCGCAAATCCCTGCCCGGTGTCATGACGGCACGTGGCTGTTCTTATGCCGGTTCCAAAGGGGTGGTATGGGGACCGATCAAGGATATGATACATCTTTCTCACGGACCTGTGGGTTGCGGTCAATATTCTCGTGCCGGGCGACGAAATTATTATGTAGGCCATACCGGAGTCAACGCCTTTGGAACCATGAACTTTACCTCAGATTTCCAGGAAAAAGACATCGTATATGGTGGCGACAAAAAACTTGCCAAGATTGTTGAAGAGATTGACACCCTGTTTCCCATGAACAAGGGAATCTCAGTTCAGTCCGAATGTCCGGTGGGTTTGATCGGCGATGATATTGAGGCTGTCGCCAGAAAATGCAGCGAAGAGATTAACAAGCCGGTAGTCCCGGTGCGTTGCGAAGGATTTCGGGGAGTTTCTCAATCCCTGGGACATCATATTGCCAATGATGCCATTCGTGATCATATCCTGGACAGGGATATGGATGACGACTTTGTATCCACCCCCTACGATGTCGCCATCATAGGGGATTATAATATTGGCGGAGATGCCTGGTCCTCCCGAATTTTGCTTGAGGAGATGGGGCTTCGTGTAATTGCCCAGTGGTCGGGAGACGGAACTCTCCCTGAAATGATCCGCACGCCAAAAGCAAAATTGAATCTGCTGCATTGCTATCGCAGCATGAACTATATATCCCGACACATGGAAACCAAATATGGCATTCCCTGGTTGGAGTATAACTTTTTTGGACCAACCAAAATTGCTGCCTCCTTACGGGCTATTGCCGCTCACTTTGATGACAAAATCAAAGATGGCGCAGAACAGGTAATTGCCAAATATCAGCCCATGGTTGACGCGATCAACGAAAAATTCAGACCACGACTGAATGAAAAAAAGGTGATGCTCTACGTTGGTGGGTTGCGGCCTCGACATGTAATCGGTGCCTATGAAGATTTGGGAATGCAAATTGTCGGCACAGGCTATGAATTTGGTCACAATGATGATTATGAACGCACTACGAAGGAGGTGGCCGACTCCACATTGATTTATGACGATGTCACCGAATTTGAATTGGAAAAGTTTGTCGACAAAATTCGCCCCGACTTGATCGGAGCCGGAATTAAAGAGAAATATGTCTACCAAAAAATGGGCATTCCCTTTCGTCAGATGCACTCTTGGGATTATAGCGGCCCATATCACGGTTATGACGGCTATGCCATTTTTGCCAGGGATATTGATATGACCATCAATAATCCTTGCTGGAAAAATATGAAAGCTCCTTGGAAGAGCTAACCCAGATAGAGAAGACTGAATAGCTTGAGAACTGACTCAAGCATGGATAATCAACGCAATGCCCCGTTGTTTTCAGACTGTAGACGCGGGACGTGAGGAGTTGTCATGAGCCAAACTGCTGAAGATATCAAACCCTGTTATCCGCTCTTCAATGAGCCGGAATATGTGGAAACCCTGGCAAAAAAAGCCGGTGAGTGTGAACAAAAGCCCGATTTGGAAAAGCTTGAAGCTGGTTTTCAGTGGACCACCACCGAAGAATATAAAGAGCTGAATTTTAACCGGGAGGCTCTAACTGTCAACCCGGCCAAAGCTTGTCAGCCCCTGGGTTCATTGCTCTGCTCCCTTGGTTTTAAAGGGTCTCTGCCCTATATCCATGGCTCTCAGGGGTGTGTGGCCTATTTTAGAAGCTATTTCAACCGCCATTTTAAAGAGCCTATAGCCTGTGTCAGTGACTCAATGACTGAAGACGCAGCGGTGTTCGGTGGTCAAAAAAACATGTTGGCCGGGCTGCAAAATGCTACAGCCCTATACAAACCTGAGATGATCTCGGTCTCCACCACATGCATGGCAGAGGTGATTGGCGATGATCTGAATTCCTACATAAAAAATGCCAAAAATGACGGGCGGATTCCGCAAGAAATGCCAACCCCTTTTGCCCATACGCCATCATTTGTCGGTTCGCACATCACCGGCTACGATTTGATGATGGAGGGCACGTTACGCTATTTTTCCATCAACGAGATGGAAGATAAGGTGGTCGGCAGCAACGGTAAAATAAATCTGGTCACCGGATTTGAAACCTACCTGGGTAACTATCGGGTTTTGCACCGTATGATGCAAGAGATGGGTGTGGATTACACCATGCTTTCCGATCCGTCCGAAGTGCTGGACACCCCAGCAGACGGCACCTATCGAATGTATGAAGGTGGCACCCCGATAGATGAGGTCAAAGATGCACCCAACGCCATAGATACCCTGTTGCTGCAGCCATTCGGACTGGTCAAGAGCAAAAAATTTATATCCGAAACCTGGCAACAGCCCTGTACCAAGATAAACCCACCAATGGGTTTGTCATGGACCGATGAACTGTTGATGACAATCTCCAAGTTGACCGGCAAGGAGATTCCCGCCAGCCTGGAGTTGGAGCGCGGTCGCCTGGTGGATATGATGACCGACTCCCATACTTGGCTCCATGGCAAGACCTTTTCCCTGTACGGAGATCCCGATTTTGTCGAGGGAATGTGCCAGTTTTTGATGGAGTTGGGCGCGGAGCCAAAACATGTTCTCTGTAACAATGCCAACAAACGTTGGGGAAGACGTATGACCAAATGGCTCAAGGAGAACGATTATGGTCAACAGGCAGAAGTATTTACCGGAAAGGATCTTTGGCACTTTAGATCTCTGATGTTTACTGATAGGCCCGACTTTATGATTGGTAACAGCTATGGAAAATTTATTCAGCGCGATAC
>JADFZS010000089.1:11193-21463 GCA_015232405.1 Magnetococcales bacterium
TTTAGATCTCTGATGTTTACTGATAGGCCCGACTTTATGATTGGTAACAGCTATGGAAAATTTATTCAGCGCGATACATTTCACAAAGGGCCGGAACATGAAGTACCCCTGATTAGAATTGGCTTCCCAATCTTTGATCGCCACCACCTGCACAGATCCACCACCCTGGGATATGAAGGAGCCATGAATATTCTCACCACTTTGGTCAATGCCGTAATGGAAAAGCTGGACCGTGATACCATCAAAATGGGCGTGACGGACTATAATTATGACCTGATTCGCTAAGCTGTTAGCCATCTACCAGATAGGGAGGAGGAAGATCATGCCCAAGATCATGTTACGAAAAAATGCAGAAGGATCACTGATCTGCTATGTGGCCAAGAAAGATCTTGAGGCCAAGGTTGTCGCATTGGAATTTGATGAACCGACACGCTGGGGGGGGACACTCACACTGGATGATGGCTCAAAACTATATGTAAAGCTGCTCGACTCCCCCCCTGCATTGCCCATAGAGATGCGTGCAACAAGGGGTTGAATGACAAGTTAGCAGATTCTAATGCTGACATCTTAATAAAACTTGCATATTATCAAGGAGGTAGTCATGTCGGAAACCACCGATCTGGCTCTACGCATCGGTTTGGCTGCTCGAATTTTGGATAGTGCCGGACCGGAGCCAGTAATAAATACCCTGGAAGCCTATGTGGGGTTTCCATTTACCTTACAAAAATTTCAATCTTTGGAACCGGTAAAGTTTAGCTTTCTATTGGAAAGATTTAAGATTCCGGCAGACTCCCAAACTATAAAAGTGGCCCTGGACACCTTGCAAAATGGTTTAAAAAACCGTGAAACGCCACTCAATATGGCATATGAAGCACCGGTCAAGAAAGCCGGTTTTGTTAGGGTGGGGTTGGCCTCCAACAATGATGGCGTTATTGATGGTCATTTTGGCTCTTGCAAAAGATTTTTGGTGTATGACGTTTCCCTGTCCCAGATCGTTCATGTGGGAACCCGTTATACAGCCCATCTGGGAATGGGTAAATCAATGGATACAGAAAAAACCCGGCAACGGGTGGGTTTGATCAGTGATTGCAATATTTTTTGTGTTCAATCCATAGGCGGTCCACCAGCAGCTCGGTTGGTAAACTCCGGTATCATGCCACTTAAATATCCTGATAGTCAGCCACTGGAACAGGTTTTAAAACACCTCCAAGCCCGATTGCAAAATCCACCACCTTGGATGAAAAAAAGTATGGGAGTTGAGCGGCAGTTGGCAAAATAACGGTACATAAAATCTCCCTATAGACTTTCAAAACACTTCCAATCAAACAGTTGCACCCCCAAAGATACCCAATAGCTTCCAACTGCTGGCTTCCAGCTTGAAAGCTGTTGGGTATCTTCATATCCACCTTCCAACTCCACTTGTAGCAGACACGACAAAGTAAATGGATGTTGTCGTGTTTACTACAAAACATTCCAACGCAACATACTGTATTAGTTCAATATTTTCCTGGCACAAAGTTTGAAATAGTATGTAACAGGATAGTTAAACATTGGCCAATGGGATATACCGATGAAACCAGCTGACATCACTGCACTACTTGATGAACCGGCTTGCGAACACAACAGTCAAGCCTCAGGGGAAGAAAAGGTTGGTTGTGCCCGCTTGAAACCTGGAGCAACTGCTGGCGGTTGTAGCTTTGACGGAGCCATGATCACCCTGTTTCCTATCGGTGACGTAGCACATGTCGTCCATGGCTCTATCGCCTGCACGGGCAGCTCTTGGGATGGACGAGGCTCCTTTTCATCCGGTCCCAGCCTCTACCGAATTGGAATGACCACTGATTTGACCGAGCAGGACATCATCATGGGTCGGGGCGGAAAACGATTGCTTTATGGTATCAAGCAGATCGTAAACCGCTATTCTCCAAAGGCGGTGTTTGTTTACCAAACATGTATTCCCGCCTTGATCGGTGATGATGTGGAAGCCATATGTCAGGCCGCAGAAGACCACTTAAAGTTGCCGGTCATTCCTGTGGATTCAGCCGGTTTTTATGGAACCAAAAATCTTGGCAACCGCATTGCCGGGGATACCATGATTCGCCGTGTCATCGGTGGTCTGGAGCCAGATCCTCCTCCCCGGTTTTCCAATTCGCTGACAGAAAAAGTTCATGATGTCAATCTTATAGGTGAATTCAATATAGCTGGAGAATTTTGGCAAGTTCTCCCCTTGTTTGATGAACTGGGTATTCGGGTCTTATGCACATTGGCCGGAGATGCCCGCTTCCATGAAGTACAGACCATGCATCGCGCCAAGGTATCCATGCTGGTCTGCTCCAAAGCGTTGATCAATGTCGCCAGGCTTTTGGAGGAGCAATATAAAATTCCCTGGTTTGAAGGCTCTTTTTACGGTATCCGCGCCACCTCCCAGGCGTTGCGGGATTTTGCCCGCTTAATCGGAGAACCTGCCCTGATTGACAGAACCGAAGCGTTGATTGATCGCGAAGAGGCGGCTATACGCAAAAAAATTGCGCCTTATAAAGCCCGCTTAATGGGATGCAAGGCAGTTCTCTATACCGGTGGGGTAAAATCCTGGTCTGTAGTTTCGGCACTACAGGATTTGGGAATGGAAGTGGTAGCCACAGGAACCCGAAAATCAACTAAACAAGACAAGGCGCGTATTCAGGAATTGATGGGAACAGAGGCCATCATGATTGAAGAAGGTCGCCCGGATCTGCTACTGGACCTTGCAGAAGAACATGGGGCCGACCTGCTGATTGCCGGTGGCCGCAACATGTTTACAGCCCTAAAGGGACGACTCCCATTTTTGGATATCAACCAAGAACGAGAACATGCCTATGCCGGCTATTCCGGGATAGAGACTCTTGCCCAACAGTTGATCAATACAATTTTCAGCCCCATATGGCCCCTGATACACACAGCCTCTCCCTGGAACTCAAACGGGCAAAGGAGTACGTGATATGGCTAAATTGATCAAACGCAACAAGGCAATGTCTGTACGCCCGATAAAATCTGGACAGCCAAACGGTGTTGTACTTGCCTTTGCAGGCATTGAAAAATCAATTCCCATGCTTCACGGCAGCCAGGGTTGCAGCGCGTTTTCCAAAGTTTTTTTTGTTCGCCATTTTCGTGAACCAATTCCACTGCAAACGACGGCCATGGATCAAATCAGCACGGTAATGGGGGGAGACGAAAACATTATCAAAGGCTTGAAAACACTGTGCGAAGCCAAAAAAGCACAAGTCATCGGATTGGTAACGACTGGACTTACAGAGGTACAGGGGGCCGATATTCATAGGGTCGTTGAACAGTTTAAAGCCCAATATCCCGAACTCAACGAAGAGGTAAAAGTGGTTCCGGTCAACGCTGCTGATTTTACCGGCTCTCTGGAAAGCGGCTATTCCAATGCCGTTCAGGCCCTGATTCACCACCTACTCCAGCAAAATAAGACCAAGTTGGTGGAGTGGGAAAACAGCCCGTTTTTAAATATTTTGCCAGGGTCTCACCTGACTCCTGGAGACCTGGATCAGTTAAAACGCTACGTGGAGGCATTTGGCCTGGAGCCGTTGGTGCTGCCTGACCTGTCCCGGTCACTTGATGGTCATTTGCCAGAAGGTCGCGGCAGTTCCGTATCAGTGGGTGGAACGACTTTGGGGGAGATTTTATCCATGCCCTTGGCGCGTGCAACCATATCCATCGGCAATGCCATGATTGAACCTGCCAAATCGTTGGAGCAAAGTACCGGCGTTATAAATCATCACCGGTGTGGCGTAATGGGACTCAGTGCTACGGATTGGCTGATTAACCAACTGAGCCAGATCAGTGGTCAAGAGGTGCCAGCCTGGATAGAACGCGACCGTTCCCGATTGCAAGATGCAATGATGGATACCCATTTTACCTTGACCAACTCTCGTGTTGCTCTAGCCGGGGATCCAGATTGGCTTCTGCAGTGGCATACATTGTTGGCTGATATGGGAATAGATACTCCTGTGGTGGTGACATCCACCGGGAGCCAATCTTTGGCTGACAGCAGCTTTGATACGGTAAAAATTGGAGACCTTGAGGATTTTGAAGAGTGGATCAACCGTTTGCATCAGGATGAAAAGCCCAACCTGCTGATCGGCAATAGCCATGTGGCAGAGGTCGGTGATCGTTTGGGGCTGCCGGTGGTTCGCTCAGGCTATCCACTTTATGACTGGGTGGGAGGTCATGCACGAACCTGGATAGGTTATGAGGGGGCTAGACAAATCCTGTTTGAACTTTGCAATGCCATCGCTCACTCCGGCACCCATAGATTGGCACCCTATCGTTCCCGCTATGCAGCGGCTTGAGGAGGAAAAACCTATGACTGTCAAACGTCAATTTCGCCTTGTACCAAGTATTGAAACAGGAGATAAGGATTTTTTGAAAAAGTCAATTTTGGTCGCTTTTGCCAGTAGTGATATAAATTATGTCAATGAACATTTTGGCACAGCCAGCCGTTTTGTCATTTATCGTATATCAGCCTCTGAAGCAACTCTGGAAAAAGTGTGTGAGTTTGATCATGCCAACAAGGATGGTAATGAAGATAAATTGGGCCCAAGACTGGAAGCATTATCAGGATGCAATGCAATCTATTGTACTGCTGTCGGTGCATCTGCCGTACGTCTGTTGATAAAACGTGGCATATATCCATCCAAGCAGGATGAGATCAGAAGTATTCATGAGTTGGTTGACTCAATACAGGATAGCTTAACAGAGGGGGTCCAGATCAATCCGATTCCAGGATTGGTCTGGACGGGGAAAAAAAGAGTGGGCACCGCACTTATGCAAGCCCTGCTCGAAGATGAGTGGGTGGAGTGATGCAGTGCCATATGTAGTAGAGCAGTCGACTGTTTCCCCAGAATGAAAATCTAAAACTGTTTTAAACAGGAGAGTAACAATGAGTGAAGAAACTTTGGATCCCATCTATGAATCTGCCTTTATCAGCGAACTGGTTAAGCAAATGCGCTCTTTGGACACTTACGGTGTGCAGGATAAGGCAAACGCAGCAGAGTTGATCAAGCCATTCATCATCAGCAAGGAGGCACGGAAGACAATCCCCATCGTAGGAGACCCCAGCCCTGCCATTATGGCCCGTGTAAGTGCCTTTTATAATGCGGTCGCCATGATGATTGAACAGGAGTGCGGTTTGATTGCCCGCCCCTTTTTAAACCTCAACCATGAGGGGTTTGGAACTCTCTTGATTACAGTCGGCAAGCTGGTGGTTATAGACAAAACTTTGAGAGATGTACACCGTTTTGGTTTTGCAGACCTTAACGCATTGAAAACAGAGTCTGACAAGTTGCTCAATGTTGCTCTCGGACGGATTGGCATCTATTCGGAAGTGGCTGGCCTGTAACGACAGCCTTATCAAACAAGGAGATTGATCATGTCCTATTTAACCGGTGTAACCCGTTCTGGTGCCGCCTGGACACCTCAGTTCATAATCGGGCTTAATTATAGCAACTGCATCGGTTGTGGCCGTTGTTATAAAGTCTGTTCCAGAAATGTGTTTGATCTGGTGGAACGCAGCGAACTTGTTGACGACAGCTTGGATGCTGAGGATTGGGAGGATGACGATGATGGATTTGATGATGATGGAGCTTTTGTAATGAAGCTTTCCAACATGGATGACTGCATCGGATGCGAATCATGCGCCAAGGTATGCGCAAAAAAGTGTCATACCCATGAACCTTTGGTACAGGATGCTTGAGTGCCATGCTTTGGCCACCGGTCATACTCAGCTTAAAGCTGGCAACAGCAACCACGGCAATTTTGTTGATTCTCTGCTGGCCACTTGCTTGGTGGCTGGCCACTACCAGGAGTCGTTTTAAACCAGCCGTGGCGGCAATTACGGCACTGCCTTTGGTACTTCCACCAAGTGTTTTGGGGTTTTATCTGCTGCTTTTATTCGCCCCAAAAGGGCCGATTGGCGGAGTTTGGAACGCTTTGACTGGAGAGGGAGGGTTGGCTTTTACCTTTATCGGTTTACTCATAGCTTCCTGCATTTATTCCTTGCCATTTGTGGTGCAGCCCATTCAGGCAGCATTGGAAAATCTGGATAGACAGCAGGTGGAAGCAGCCTGGACCCTGGGTGCATCCCGGTGGCGAACCCTATGGCATGTCATTCTGCCCCAGATCAGACCGGGGCTCATCAGTGCCATTGTACTCGGTTTTGTTCATACGCTGGGAGAGTTTGGTGTGGTTTTGATGGTGGGTGGCAATATCCCAGGACAAACCCAGGTTATCTCCATAGCCATATATGAGCAGGTAGAGGTCATGGACTATGATGCTGCTCATATTTTAAGCGCATTGTTGACCCTGTCGGCATTTGTCGTACTGGCCATGGTCTACGCTTTTTTAGGGCAGTCTGGGACAAGTGCCGGATTCAGGAGTGTCAAAACATGAGTGACCTTGATTGCGCCATCCGTGTCACCCTTGGAGAAAGATTTTCACTACGAGCGAGACTCTGTCTACCGGGTGAAGGGGTGACAGCCATTGTAGGTGGCTCAGGCGGTGGCAAGACAACTTTGTTACGGGCATTGGCAGGGCTTGAACCCGACGTGGTTGGTAGCATCGCACTGGGTGGAGAGGTTTGGTTGGACACTGTTCAAAAAATAAACGTTCCTCCCCAAAAACGTAATATCGGCGTAGTCTTCCAAAACTATGCCCTGTTTCCACATATGACCGTTTCCCAAAATGTGGCTTTTGGAATTTCAGACAAAAATCCGCAAAACATGAGCGAATATTTGCAATCTTTTGACCTTTCTGATCTAGCTCATGAACGACCGGCATCACTATCAGGTGGTCAGCGGCAACGGGTGGCTCTGGCCAGAGCCCTGGCCACCAACCCGGAACTTTTGCTTTTGGATGAACCGTTTTCAGCAGTTGATGTGCCCCTTAGAGCCAAATTGAGGGATGAGCTTTGGCGAGCGATTCGACACCGAGGCGTACCAACCTTGCTGATTACCCATGATATCAGCGATGTTCGTCTATTGGCCGACTGGGTTGTGGTATTGGATGAAGGACGAGTAATACGCTCTGGCCCAACCAACCTGGTGCTCTCAAGGCCACGCAGTCAGCGGGCGGCCAGGATTCTGGGCTGGGATAATCTTTTGCCAGTTGAAGCCGTGCAGAGCAGCACAGCCTCTGGAGACTGGGGAACGCTTGATCTGTATCGTCCTGGACCCGACGGCACGGTCTGCCTGGGAATCTTGCCTGATAGGATAAGTGTAGTCTCAAAGCCCGGCAGAAACACTTTGCCTGCCACTTTGGAGGGAATTTCCAGGGTGGCTGGAGGAATTGAACTTAACTGTCGTCTGCATGATGGCACCAGACTTTTGATATTGCAATCTATTGATACAGCCATTCCCATGATTGGTTCGATTATGGTCCATCTACCTAAAAAAAGTCTGCACTGTCTTGGTGATGCCTTGCCACTGCGTGATCCTGATCACAAAACAGTTCCACTTGCAATCAATTCCCTGTTTTCGCCAGCCAACCAGGAGGCAGCTTAATGAAGTCGGAAACAATCATTTTGGACGACACCACTCTCAGGGACGGAGAGCAGAGTGCCGGTGTCGCCTTTACAATTGAAGAAAAAATTGCCATAGCCACCTCCCTGGATGCCGTTGGTGTTCAAGAGATGGAGATCGGCATTCCAGCCATGGGAAGCTGTGAACAGGAAGAGATTCGCGCCATAGCCGATCTGGGCCTGAAATCCCGTCTGTTGGTCTGGTGCCGTATGAACTATTCCGACTATGCCTCTTGCCCTGATCTTGGTGTTGGTATGGTTGATCTATCCATACCGGTTTCCGATCAACAAATTGGCAACAAACTGGGGATCAGTCGGCAAAAAGTTTTATCAACCATACGGCATGAGACCAAGCGGGCAGTTGACTTGGGGCTTGCGGTCTGTGTCGGCTGTGAAGATGCCTCTCGCGGGGATATGGATTTTCTTTGCAAAGTGGCGGAGGCGGCAGCAAGCGGTGGAGCAGAACGCATCAGATTTGCCGACACGGTGGGCATTTTGGATCCCTTTCAAACCTTTGAATTTATTTCTCGATTGCGTTCCATAACCGATCTGGATATTGAAATTCATTCCCATGACGATTTAGGTTTGGCTACAGCCAACTCACTGGCGGCAGTTCGGGCTGGGGCCACACACGTCAATACTACCGTCAATGGGCTGGGAGAGCGTGCTGGAAATGCGCCGTTGGAAGAGGTTGCCATGGGGTTGAAGCAGACCATGGGATTGGAGACTGGAATTGATCTTTCCGGCCTGCCAAACCTCAGTGCCTTGGTGGCCCAGGCAAGTGGTCGCCCCATATCTTGCCAAAAAAGCATTGTCGGCAGTGCTGTTTTCAGCCACGAAAGCGGAATCCATGTCGATGGGCTGCTCAAGGATATAAAAAACTACCAAGGGGTCGACCCCCACGAACTGGGGCGTGAGCATATATTGGTGCTGGGCAAGCACTCTGGACGCTCCGCCGTTCAACAGATCTATGCAAAACTTGGTCACAACCTAACCCCCCAGTTGGTCAACATCATCCTGCCGTTGGTTCGAGAGTATGCGACTGTGAGCAAAAAATCACAAAATCTAAAAACGCTGGCAGGTTTTTTAAAACAGGCCCACCGGGCAAAGTTGAATGTAAATGGACAACCTGTTTATGCAAGAGCCATCTATTGATTGGAGTGTACGAGATGATCGAAGAACCCAAATTTGATTTTGGTCAGGCGGTACGTGTTGTCCGCACCATCCGAAATGACGGCTCCTACTCTGGTAAGCGCACTGGGGAGCAACTGGTTAGAAGCGGTATTACCGGGTTTGTCAGAAATGTTGGAACCTTTTTACAAAATCAGGTTATCTATGAAGTCCATTTTTTGGAACAGGATATTGTTGTCGGCATCCGTGAATCTGAACTGCAAGATGCCAAGGACCCATGGATAGAGACCAGATTTCAAAGCAGAGATCATGTAATCAATGAAATTCCCCTATCCATTCAAGGTCAAATTGTGATTCCAGCCGAATGTAAAGGGCGAGTGGTCAAAACCATTGCCTTGGACTCAAATCAAATTTTCTACCATGTCTCTTTTAATGGTCGAATATTTCAAGTACCGGAAGCCACGCTCTCTCTGGATGACGTCGCGTGCGAAAAAAGTGCCTCTGGATGTTCCAGCTGCGCTATGGCGGAGGCCTGTTAAAAGGAGCCTTGATGTGGATGATGAGATCCGGCCTGACCGGAAAGATTATTTGGCCCTCACCCCCCTGTTTGACAGCACCCTTCTTGATACTTGCAATGACGGTGATACTAGCGGTCAACTTTTAAAGGTGTTTGATGACGTGACAAAGTTGATGATTCAAAACAGCGGGTTCAACAAGCGTTTTCCTCGAGTTCTACGTGAGGTAGCCCGCAGTTATCAGGCAAGCGAAGCACAAGCCTTGGAGCATTTTTCTGATATTACACACATAAAATTTACCATTGCGGATATCGTCGAGTTTCTTAACTCCAAAAAAGCCAAGGCTGAAGATTAATATCGCGCTAGTAGAGTCCACAACAACCATATCAATACCGAGCTGGCAAAGCCCTGCTAAATGGAAACAAATTATTTATGCCAGATTTTTCAATGCATTTTTTTAAATATTCCTCGGAAAGCCAATCTACTGGTGTCCGTTATGCTCACGGTGATGAAATTTTTCACAAAGGTGATGTAAGCAGAGATGCCTACATGGTGCAACATGGCTACGTTGAGTTGATTTATCAGAATTCAAGTGGCGTGCGGCAAGTTCAAACTTTGAAGAAGGGAGAGGTCTTTGGCATAGCCGGTCTTTTTAGATCTGGAAAAAGAATCGTGACCGCACGGGCCAAAAATGAAGCCTGGGTGATAAAATTGGATAAAAAAACCATGATGGAAAATTTTTACCGTGATCCCAGCACCGCTTTGCAGATATTTGATCAGGCGTTCCAACGAGCAGAGCATATCTCGCGTATTGTACGCAAAGGAGTTGATGGCAATAAACCCCTAGATGGTTCAGGATCGGATTATCAATTTGTAAATTTAATGCTGAATATCTCTCATTACGACTGTTCCCAATCTGCTCCAGGAAAGCCCGACACCCCAAGAGAGGCTCTAAAAAATATTCAAACTTTGTCAGAAAAGGGGGTGTGGAAAGGAATATTGGATCCGAGCGAATTGAATATTCTGGTTGAGTCAATGAAATGTGTCTTGA